>JANOJO010000292.1:0-6996 GCA_031418795.1 Bacteroidota bacterium
GGTAAGTTGCTCTATTTTGTTTCTGTGGATTCTCTGCCAGCATTTTTATGGGAGTACCAGTATTTTAAAAGAGGTGTTACAGAACAAGTCATCAATCTTAGTTGTGACGAAAAAGAGAAAATGCTGACAGCACTAAATGAAAACAGTAAAGAAGAAAATAAATACTACCGGTACGATTTTAATTACGACAACTGCACAACAAGGCTTCGGGATATACTGGAAAAAATTAACGGCAAACCTTTGCAGACAAAAAATATTTTGCCACATACAAATACTACATTCCGTCATTTAATACATGATTATCTCAACAGGGGCGAACAGCATTGGAGTAAATTAGGAATTGATATTTTACTCGGCGGTCCATTAGATAAAAAAATCACCAACCGGGAAGCAATGTTTTTACCCGATTACCTGCTGATGGCATTTGACAGTTCAGCACTTGATGATAAACCACTTGTTGCAGAAAAAAATATTTTGATTCCGGAGTTTGCTGAAACAACAACCAAATCTTTTTTTACACCACTCCTAGTTTTCAGTATTGCTTTCTTATTAATTGCTGCGCTTAGTTATTTCAAATCCAATTCATGGAATCTGTTTTTCAAAATTTTTGATTTTATTTTATTTCTCATGACTGGGTTTGTTGGTATTTTACTTTTATTCATGTGGTTCGGCACGGAACATGCCATGTGCAAAAATAATTTCAACCTGCTTTGGGCTTTGCCCACGCATTTGCCTGCGGCGTTTATGTTGTTCAGTAAAAAAATATGGGTAAAAAAATATTTCAGATTTATTTTTTTCTATAGCCTTGCATTACTGGCTGTTTGGTTTTTTCTGCCACAGCAATTGAATGTTTCGCTACTACCTGTCATTGGCATTATTTTAGTAAGAAGTTATTCCCGCAGTAAATAAAAGTATAAGCCAGGTGCCTCTCCCGAAAAAATCGGGACAAGCTGTGGCAATAAAAAATGGAAAAAATAATTTCATACCAAAACAAAAAAATATTTTACCAAACTTATGGTACCGGCAAAACAATCATGCTGGTTCATGGCTTTGGAGAAGATGGAAATATTTGGAATAAACAAACAGAATTTCTAAACAAAAAATTTCATCTCATTGTTCCTGAACTTCCCGGCGGTGCACAATCAGAAATGATTGATGATATGAGTTTGGAAGGAATGGCAGAAGTCATCCACTCAATTATTCATGAAGAAAATATTGATACATGTACTTTGATAGGCCACAGTATGGGCGGCTATATTACTTTAGCCTTTGCAGAAAAATACTGGAATCATCTTGATGCTTTTGGTTTGTTTCATTCAACTGCATTTGCCGACAGTGAAGAAAAGAAATCTATCCGCAAAAAAGGAATTGAGTCCATTAAAAAATATGGGGCATTTGAATTTTTAAAAACGATTATACCGAATCTCTTTTCTCCAAATTCCAAAAAACAAATTCCAAATTCCATTGATGAATTTATAAAAAGCCTGGAAGGATTTTCCCCGGAAGCGCTTATTGCATATTACCAAGCCATGATGCAACGACCCGACAGAACAAATATTTTAAAAAATACAAACTTGCCTGTTCTTTTCATAGCCGGTGAACATGATATTGCCGTGCCTCCTGATGATAGTTTAAAGCAATGCCATCTGCCTGAAAAATGTTACTTTCACATCCTGAAAAATTCCGGGCACATGGGTATGATGGAAGAACCTGATGAAGTAAACAGAATTCTGGAAGAATTTTTGCTTGAAAATGAAAACTAACTCTACAAAAGGAATGAAGCGATTATTAACAGCTTGTTTTTTTATTTTATTTCTCTCAACTACTTCAAAAGCCGCTCATATTTCAGGCGGAGAAATGTTTTATAGATTCCTGAGTGTATCAGGCAATAATTATTCATATTCTGTAACTCTTAAACTATTTAGAGACGAAGCAAGTTCTGGTCCGCAACTCGAAGGTTCACAAAGTATAGCCATTTATGAAAAAGGAACTAATATTTTGGTCTGGAGCAGCATTGTTGGCAAAACATCTGAAACTCTTTTAGTACTTGGATCACCTAATCCATGTATCATTTCACCACCTGCTGTTTCTTTCAGGATAGCTCTATATGAAACTTCTGTTACCTTACCTGGCTCACTTACTGGTTATACGATTGTTTTTCAAAGATGCTGCCGGCTAAATAATATTACCAATCTTGTTGCACCATCATCTCAATTTGGATCCACATATACAGCAGAGATTCCGGGAAATGAACCAATCAGTAATGCACCTGCAAACAATAGCGCAAAATTTATTGGAGTTGATACGGTAATTACCTGTGCAGGATATCCTTTTCAATACAGTTTTAATGCTTTTGATGGTGATGGCGATTCACTTTCTTATAGTTTTTGCAGTGGATATACAAACACAAATGGTACTGCACCCAATCCTCCGGCACCTCCTCCTTACGCTTCATTAAATTATATAGCTCCATATAATGGTTCCTTTCCATTAGGATCGGGTGTAACTATTGCTACTAACACCGGGATTGTAAGTGGTACAGCTCCGGTTGCAGGTCTTTATGTAGTTACTGTTTGTGTAAATGAGTACAGGAACGGAACCTTAATTGCCACACAAAGAAAAGATTTGCATATCCGGGTTTCTGATTGTGATCTGGCAACCGTTTCTTTAGAACCCAATGGCTATATAAATTGCAATGACTATACTGTTTCTTTTTCCAATCTTTCACCAAGTCCGTTAATCAATTCCTATTTCTGGGACTTTGGTAATCTTGCTGCACTTAATGACACATCAATCCTTTTAGCCCCGTCTTATACTTATCCTGATACCGGCGTTTATTTTGTAAAAGTGGTTGCCAACAGAAATCAACCTTGTTCTGATTCAGTAACAGCACCGGTAAGAGTGTTCCCCGGATTTTTTCCAAATTTCAATTTTGCGGCATCTTGTGTAAATACCCCCGTTCAGTTTTTTGATCTTTCTGGTGCAGCTTATGGCACAGTTAATTTCTGGAGTTGGAATTTTGGCGTCATTCCACTTACAAATGATACATCAAGATTGCAAAGTCCTCAATACACATACCCAACTTCTGGCAGCTATACCACCGAGTTTGTAGTGGGCAGCGATAAAGGCTGCAGGGATACTATTTATAATACAGTAACTGTTTTTGATAAACCCCTTATCAATTTTACTTTCCGCGATACTATGATTTGCAGTGTGGATACTTTGCAACTGCAGGCAAGCGGCACTGGAATATTTACATGGTCGCCGAATTATAATTTAATTAATCCTGCATCATCTACACCACTTGTTTATCCTAAAATCACCACCTGGTATCATTTAAATTTAAATGAAAACGGATGCAGCAACCAGGATTCTGTACGGGTAAGAGTGGTTGATTTTGTAACACTGAGTGCAAGTAATGACACAACTATCTGTGCAAATGACAATGTGCAGCTTTCTGCCAATACAAATGGATTGCAATATACCTGGAGCCCCGGCGCCACATTGAGCAGCGCAGCTATTTTAAATCCTATTGCATCGCCTGCTGTTAACACTACTTATCAAATAACATCAGTAATCGGCGGTTGTACTGCCACTGAAGATATTGTAATAAATATTTTACCAAGACCAACTGTAAATGCAGGTAATGATATTACTATTTGTTTTAACGGTACTGCTCAATTGAATGCTGTGCATAACGGCACATCATTTACCTGGTCGTCGCCGGCTACTTTAAGCAATGCTGCTATACTTAATCCCACAGCTAGCCCGGCAAATACCACAACATACATTTTAACTGTTGTTGATAATGTTTCTGGTTGTCCCAAACCATCGATGGATACAATAATAGTAACTGTATTGCAGGAAGTAATTGCTAATGCTGGAAGAGATACAACAATCATTGCAGGATTGCCGCTGCAGTTACTGGCAACAGGAGGCACAAGTTATTTATGGTCGCCTGCCACAGGATTGAGTGATGTAAATATTGCCGGCCCTGTTGCTTTGCTCGATGGTAACCCCGGCATAATTACTTACCAGGTTTTAGTTACTAACCAGGCCGGTTGTGCCGATATTGATTCTTTCACGGTTACTATTTTTAAAACAGGCCCTGAAATATTTGTGCCCACCGGATTTACGCCAAATGCTGATGGCAGGAATGATATATTCAGGCCAATATATGTTGGTATGCAAACGATAGATTTTTTCAAAGTATATAATCGCTGGGGAAAATTAATATACAGCAGCAATCAGAAAAACGGAGCTGGTTGGGATGGTACGCTAAATGGAATAAAACAAAACACCGGAACATTTATCTGGCAGGTAAGAGCTACTGATGTGCTGGGAAAATTGCATTTTAAAAAAGGTACAGTTGAGCTGATCAGGTAAAAAAAATATATTTTCATTTTTTCAACCCCGCCCTGCGGGGTTTTTTATTTTTATGTAAAACAACTTTACGAATGCAGCATTCGTTTTAGAATAAAAGTCTGTTAACAAAATCGGGTAACTCTGTTCAACTTTTCCGGTTAAAAACTGTAATTTCAAAACCAGAAATTCCTGCCTGCAGGAAACTTTTATTAAACCATAAAACCGGTAACCCCTTCAGGCTTTTTTTATTCGGAATAATTATTGCGAAGTTGTTTTGAAAAAATACCGGATGCTTTACGAATGAAAAAAAATATTTTAATACTTCTTTTCCTTTGCAGCTTTTGTATTCCTTCATTTGCAAGGCATATAACAGGTGGAGAAATCTTTTATCAATGGATCGGCCCCGGTACTATTGCCGGTACCAGCCAATACAGAATCACCTTACGTTTATTCAGAGATTGTTTTTCAGGTGGCGCACAACTTGACGGAATCGTTAATATTGCCATCTATGATAAATCAGGCAATACTCCAATTGCAGGTTCACCTTTTTCTGTAATACTTGATCATACTGATGTCCTTCAAAAAAATGGCAATCTTCCCTGTATAATAAATGCACCGGTTGTTTGCTACCAGGTTGGATATTATTACCTGGATATTACACTATCAAATAATCAAATGGGTTACTGGGTATCCTTTCAGCGATGCTGCCGTGTAGATAATATTTCCAACTTAGCAGTATCTGTAGGTACAGGCGCCACCTATCTTGGCAGTATTGCCGGCACTAATCAAATAGGTACGGGTCATAATTCCAGTCCGCAATTTTTATTAAATGATACTGCATTGGTTTGTCAAAACAGAAACTTCACACTCAATTTTAGCGCATTTGATCCTGATGGCGATGTGCTTACTTATGAATTTTGCGAAGCTTATGATGGTGGAACTACCGGAAGCCCTGTTGTTAGCAATCCGCCGCCGCCGCCTTATACTGTAGTGCCGTATGGAAATGGCTATTCAGCTTTTTCCCCATTAGGCAGCGGCATTACCATCAATCCGGGCAGTGGAATTATTTCCGGCATTTCACCTGGTGTTGGCTCTTATGTAATTGCTGTATGTGTAAATGAATGGCGAAACGGGCAGATAATAAATACACACCGAAAAGATTTTATTTTAAAAGTTGCCGATTGCGATTTTGTTGCAGCCGCACTTCCTTTATCAGCTACTTATTGCGATGATTTTATTACCAGCTTTGCCAACCTTACTCCATCATCGCTTATCAATACCTGGCATTGGGATTTTGGTATCGCCGGATTAATTAATGATACTTCAAATCTTGCAACTCCAATTTTTACATATCCTGATACAGGTGTTTATTCAGTAAAGCTTGTTGTAAACCCGGGTGAGCAGTGTACCGATTCTGCAACCATGCAGCTCGGTATTTTTCCTGGATTCTTTCCGGCATTTACATCAACTGGTGTTTGTGTAAATAAGCCAACGCAATTTTTTGATCAAACAACAACAGTGTATGGCACTGTAAACGGATGGAGTTGGAATTTTGGTGAACCCTCAGTTTTTCATGATACTTCGCATTTAAGAAACCCGGTGTTTACTTACCCGGATATCGGTACTAAATCTATTCAGTTTATTGTAAATAGCAGCAAAGGTTGTGTAGATACAATTTACCAGGATATATCAATCATTGATAAACCCGTTATCAATCTTCCTTTTCGCGACACACTTATCTGCAGTATTGATACCCTTTCTATTCCAGCTACTGGTACAGGAGTATTTTCCTGGACTCCTAATTACAATATTCTTCTTGCCAATACTACATCGCCATTAGTTTTTCCTAAAATAACAACCTGGTACAAAGTGGAACTGGATGATAATGGATGTAAGAATACAGACTCCGTTAGAGTAAGGGTGGTGAATAATGTTTCATTAAGTGTAAGAGCAGACACGGTTTTTTGCCGTGGCGATGGTGTACAACTGAGTGCCGCTACAGATGCCCTGCAATTTTCATGGACTCCGGTTTTAGATCTCAGTAATCCAAACATTGTAAATCCAATTGCCAATCCACCTGCTACAACAACTTATCGATTAACAGCAAGTATTGGAAAATGTAATGCCACAGATGATGTAACTGTTTTTGTAGTGCCTTATCCATTTGTAGATGCCGGGCCGGATATTACCATTTGCCATAAAAACCAGGTACAATTGAATGGAACTATTATTGCTACTAATTTTTACTGGCGGCCACAGGGTTCATTGAATAATGCAAATATTTTAAACCCGGTTGCAACACCTTCCATCACTACAAAATATATACTTACAGGTACTGATACATTGGGCTGCCCCAAACCAGGCTATGACACGGTAATAGTAACAGTGCTGCCAAAAGTAAATGCTTATGCAGGAAGAGATACGGCAATTGTGGCCGGACAACCACTTCAGTTATTTGCAACCGGTGGAGAAAATTATTTATGGTCACCTCCATTTGGTTTGAACAATGTAAATATTGCCAACCCTGTTGCCAGATTAAATGGTAACCCCGACAGTATCCGTTACAAAGTTTTTGTTACAGATCTTAATGCCTGTCTGGATTCAGCAACAATTTTGGTAAAAATTTTTAAA
>JANOJO010000293.1:0-1901 GCA_031418795.1 Bacteroidota bacterium
CCGGGACTGCGTTAAGAAATCAAGGTTATAAAATATAACCTTAATTATAAAAAACGGTTTTTTGAATAATAAAATGCCGAGCTTACAGCTACATTAAACCGCTATGCCAAGTAATACAGATACATTAGTAAATAACTGGCTGCAGGAAATGAAAATTCCCGTTTCGAAAACATATATCCGGCATCAACTTCTCTCTCATCCTGATTATCCCTCCTTATTAAGTATTACCGATACGCTTGATGAACTGGGTATAGAAAATACCGCAGTGCAAATAGAAAAAAATAAACTGCATGAAATGCCGGTTCCTTTTCTTGCACACCTGAATGGCGGCGGCGGTGAATTTGCAATTATTAAAAACAGGGATAATTTAGAAAAGCAGTTTCCAAATTTCTTTCAGCGCTGGGGTGGCGTATCTATTGCTGCTGAAAAACCCGGCAACCTGAAACATAAAGAAAATACAGTGTGGCTGACAAAAGATAAAAAACAGATTGAAGCAGTTACTCTCACATTCATTTTATTATCTGCATTTATTATATCAGCTAATCTTATTTCTATCAACTGGCTGCAGGCAGGGCTTTTTATAGTTGCTGTTGCCGGCATATTTGTAAGCTGGATGATTGTAACTAAAGAACTGGGCATAGAAAATAAAATAGCTGACTCAGTATGCGGCAAAGATGCTGACTGCGATACAGTAATAAATTCTAAAACTATAAAGCTCCCGCTCAATATAGGCTGGAGCGATGCAGGCATTATTTATTTTTCTTTTTTATTAATAGCGCTTTTAATCAGCTCTTATACTGCAGCCGGTTCAGGGCTTTATATACTTCTTGCTTTATTTATTTTACCGGCTATACCGGTTACACTGCTCTCAGTTTACTACCAATGGCGGGTTGTAAAAAAATGGTGCAGACTTTGTTTGATTACTGCTGCATTATTATGGATACAGTTTTTTGTATTGCTACCACAGACATTGAGCTTAACACAAACTGGTTTAGCAAATATTTCTTTCAGTGATATTCTGCTTTCAGGCTTTCTTTTATTTATTACTGCTGCCGCCTGGCTTTGGCTAAAACCTTTACTGAAAGGGAATAAAAAATTAGAAACAGAAAACTTTGCAGGAAAAAGATTTAAGTACAATGCTGATGTCTTTATGGCTTTATTAGAAAAGCAGAGAAAAGTTGATACCACAGCTTTTGAAAATGACCTGCAACTTGGCAATCCAACAGCCCCTTTGCAAATAATGGTAGCCTGCAATCCTTACTGTGGCCCCTGTGCAAAAGCTCATGAGGTACTGCATGAACTCGTAGAAAGAAATGATATTGGATTAACAGTACGCTTTACTATTAAAACAGAAAACAAAGAAGATGAAAAATTACAGGCAGTAACATATATTCATCAATTGACGAATGGAAAAGAACCGGGATACAAACGAATGGTTTTGCACCACTGGAATAAGTTGATGAATATAGAAAAGTTCAAAGAAAAATATCAGGAAAAAAAGATTAATGATAATTATAGTGATATTGGAATATCAGGGACTGAGAATGGAAGCCCCTCCTTCGGAGGGGTTGGGCAGGCTTTACTGCAACAAGAAAAATGGAGCGGTGAAAGCAAGATAACATTTACCCCCAACATCTTTATTAACGGATATGAATTACCAAAACAATATAACGTTAATGATCTGACAGGACTGATAAGAGGAGTAGTTGAAAAGTATAAAAATGAAATTGATGCATCGGAGCAAATAAAACTGCAACCACAATATTAAACCTACCTCCCCCTCTCCACTTGTGGAGAGGGGGTTGGGGGGTGAGGATCTTTGTACAAAGCCATTCAGAAGTAGTGGTTGCGCAGCTACTGCCAATGAGTGGAACCGCTTATTACTCCTCTGCCTGTCCTGA
>JANOJO010000294.1:0-18351 GCA_031418795.1 Bacteroidota bacterium
CTTATACCAATGCATATTCACCAACCAGCTATGATGGTATATGGAACAATGCATATACGCAGATTTTAAAACATGTGAATGTATTGATACCAATTGCCGATGCAGCAAAAAAATATGTACAGTCAGGTGCTGCAAAAATTCTCAAGGCATATACAGTTATGACGCTGGTAGATATGTTTGGTGATGTGCCATACAGTGAAGCCAACCAGGGAACTGCAAACACAAACCCAAAGCTTGATAAAGGAAAGGATGTATATGCAGCAGCCATTGCATTACTTGATGAAGCAATCGTAACGCTTACGCAAACACCGGGTTCTTATCCCGGTTCACAGGATCTTTTCTATGGCGCTACAAATGCAACTGGAAAATCCAGATGGATTACATTGGCAAAAACACTAAAACTGCGTGCATACATGCAGACAAGATTGGTAGATGCTACAGTGAACGCAAAAATCCAGGCATTACTTACAGAAAACGATTTAATTGATACGCCTGCTGAAGATTTTGAATTTAAATATTCAAACAAGCAGGCAGCTCCTAATAGCCGCCACCCGAGATATAATGGTAATTATACAAGTACTGGTAGCGCTGGTGATTATATTGGCACGCATTTTATGTGGGCGTTGGCTAATGATCCTGCTAAAGGTTCTTTTTCAAATAACCCGGCAACTTCACAAGGAGATCCAAGAGCAAGATATTATTTGTATCGTCAGCGTATCAATTATGCTGATGTAGATATTACAACTGTTTCATGTGCTTTTGGAGCGCCTCCAGCTCATTATCCGGCAGGAATGCCTTATTGCCTTCTTATTGCAGGTTATTGGGGTCGTGATCATGGTGACGGTAGTGGTATTCCGCCAGATGCTAATCGCAGAACAACTGTTGGAATTTATCCTTGTGGTGGAGACTTTGATTCTCAACAGGGATTAAGTGTAGGGTTAAACAGGGGTGGTCAGGGAGCAGGTATTCAACCAATATGGCAATCGTCATTCACAGAATTTTTAAAAGCAGAAGCAAAAATTGCAATAAATCCTGCTGCATTGGGTTCCGCTGCCAGTGTTTATATGGAAAATGGTATCAGGGCTTCTTTTGCTAAAGTATTAGGTTTCCCAGCTACAATCAGTGTAACTGTTCCTGCTGCTTATGTTCCTACCCAGGCGCAATTGGATGCTTATGTAACCAAAGTGCAAAACTTATATTCAGCTGCTGCTAATGCCAATGCTCAAATGGATGTAATAATGAAAGAATATTACCTGGCATTATGGGGTAATGGGGTTGATGCATATAATAATTACAGGAGAACTGGTAAACCAACAAATTTCCAGCATCTTCTTTTAGATATTGCAAGTGGTGGTGCATTCATTCGTTCACATCTCCTTCCTTCAGTACATGTAAACCTGAATGTGAATGGAGCTCAGAAATCCAGTGTGGCAGTACAGGTATTCTGGGATAATAATGCTGCTGGGTTTATCAGATAAAAAAATAAAAACATTATACAATGAAAAAAATATTATCGTTCATATTAATAAGCACCGCCCTTGCATCACTGGTTTCCTGTAAAAAGAAAGACCAGGATGTAATATCTGCCTTTGAGCAGTTGGGCATAGGCTCATACGTTACTTTGTCTAAAACAAATAACTTAATCCTTGACTTTGCAAATATTAATACCACATCAGCAGAAATTGTGGTAAAGGAATATGGTGAGCCTGTTGAAAAAATTAAAATTTATGTAACCGCTGGCGCTCCAAGCAGAAACAGAGCAATCTGGAAGCTAGTAAAGGAAGTTCCTTATACAACTGCCGGCGCAGACTTGGTGCTGAATGTAAAAGCAACTGAAATTGCCACTGCGCTTGGCATTGCCCCCACAGCTTTGCAAACAGGAGGTACATATACATTGCACAACCAGGTAATAACTAAAGGAGGGGCTTCTTATGATATTGCAAATATGCAGTCAGATTTTCCAACAATTGGTACTTATAATATGGCCATGACATGGTCAGCAGTTGTTGTATGTCCATTCCAGGCTTCTGCATGGGGTGGTGTTGGCGCTACAATCCAGGCAAGAGTTTTACAGGATGGATGGGCAGATTATTCTACTGGTGATATCATCGGCTCTCAGCCAGATAATATTATCACTATTGCTACTGCTACATCTGTCAGGTTTGCTAAAATGTGGTTGACTAATGCCAATACACAGCCTGTAACTATAAATGTTGCAGCTACAACAGGTGCAGCTACCGTACCAGCCACTCTTTATGGCGATTATGTAATTTTTGGATCTGCATATGATGGAGTTTCCTGTCAAACTACCGGCTCCAGTAATTGGGTATTTTCCTGTGTGAACCAAATTACTTTATCCTTAAGACACTTTAAGGGTACTTTGAACCATGGCACATATATTTTCAGATTACAAAAAATCTAAATAGAATATTTGTTCTAAAAATAAACCCCTCAATTGAGGGGTTTGTTTTTTACATTTTTATCTCTTCTTCGTTCTTATCAAAAAATTTGAAATCGGTAAGATGATAATTGGTGTCAACTTTCAAACTGATTTTTTTACCAAACTTTCTTTTCCATTTTGAAAACCTTGACCAAATCCAGCCTTTGGATAAATAAGCATGAATAATTGGATTCACTACAAGAGTGAGATTATTATGTTGATGAGTGAGCAGATAATTCAAGTTCTTTTCTATTTCATCTTCCAGTATAAGTGTGGAAGAAATTTTTCCGGTACCGCTGCAACTTGGGCACACTTCCTGAGTATTAATATTCATCTCAGGCTTCATTCGCTGCCGGGTAATCTGCATCAATCCAAATTTTGAAATAGGTAGTACAGCATGTTTAGCTCTGTCAGGCTGCATAAATGTTTCCATCGATTCCATCAGCTTTCTTTTGTTCTCAGGAAACTTCATGTCAATAAAATCCACTACAATTATTCCACCGATATCTCTCAACCTTAATTGCCTTGCTATTTCTTCAGCGGCTTCCAGGTTTGTTTCCAAAGCATTTTGCTCCTGGTTATTGCTTACACTTTTATATCCGCTGTTTACATCTATTACATGCAGCGCTTCTGTATGTTCTATAATTAAGTATGCGCCACTATTCAGGTTTACTGTTTTTCCAAATGCAGCTTTCACCTGTTTGGTAATTCCGAAGGAATCAAAAATTGGAGAACCATTTTGGTAAAAAGAAATTATATCTGCTTTTTCAGGTGCAATGCGTTGTATATAATTTTTTGCATCCTGATAAATATTTCTGTCGTTTACAACAATCTTATTAAAGTCTTCATTCAGTAAATCGCGGAGAATGCTGGTGGTTTTTGTTTGCTCACTAAGTATTTTACTGGGCGCCACAGCCTCTTTCAAATTCGTTTGTATAATTTTCCATGTTTCTACCAATGCTGAAAGATCTTCATGCAACTCGGCAGTTTTTTTTCCCTCAGCAGCAGTTCTTACTATTACTCCAAAATTTTTTGACTTGATTGCTTCTACAATTTTCTGCAACCGCTTTCTTTCTTCCGACGAATGTATTTTTCTGGAAACAGCAACAATATTGTTGAAAGGAGTAATAACTACAAATCTGCCGGGTAATGAAATTTCGCAACTAAGTCTTGGTCCTTTTGCGGCAATGGGTTCTTTCAAAATCTGAACAAGAATATTTGGCTTGCCGCCAAGCACTTCATTAATTTTTCCTGTTTTGATAATATCAACTTCATTTTCAAAATTTCCAAAATCGGGAATCCCGTCTTCTTTATAATTAATTGATAGCTGTGAAAATTTCAATAATGATTTTGCATATGGACTCAGGTCAGTGTAGTGCAGAAAGGCATCCTTTTCAAAGCCAACATCAATAAATGCAGCATTCAAACCCGGGATAAGTTTTTTTACTTTTCCCAGGTAAAGATCACCAACAGCAAAACGGGCATCAGTTTTTTCGTTGTGAAGCTCTACCAGTTTTTTGTCTTCCAGCAGCGCAATTTCCACGCCCTGGGGTGCAGCATTAATAATAAGTTCTTTGTTCAAAGTCACATCGGCTTTTTATTACCATGTTCCGGTAAAAAATGTTGACTGTGTTATCCAACCGTAAAGGGTCTGTTTTATAAAAAGACCAGTTTGTTGTGGGGCAAATTGATGGGATTTGATCCTATACGGCAGCAACCAGTTGACAGAGAAAGTTTAAGTGTTTATAAGTTTACGAGTTTAATAATTGGAATAAATCTCAATTGAACTTGTAAACCTTTAAACTCTCAAACTATTTGTTCTTCTTTTTATGACGGTTCTTTCTCAGTCTTTTCTTTCTCTTGTGAGTCGCCATTTTATGGCGTTTTCTTTTTTTACCAGAAGGCATAGTTTAGAAATTTTTTTTTAAAATTAATTTATTAATAAGGTTTACTTTTTAAGATCATCAATTCGGTTTTGCAACTCTGTTTTCAATTCAGCATTTTTTATCAGCGGCACTGCACGGCTGTACCATATTATGGCCAAATTCTTATCCGCTTTTTTTTCATAAACTTCTGCAAGCATAAGTATAGCTTCCAGGTTTTCGGGTTGCAAACGTGTGACTGTTTCAAAACGATTAATCGCTTTGTCATATTGCCCTGAAATACTTGAAGCATGACCAAGTACCATTTGGGCAAAAACATTTGTACTGTCTTTTTCAGCTACTTGCCTCACTTTCAAAATCCCTTCCATTGGGTTATCAGCAATGCCGCCGAAAATATAACAGGCTCCTAATCCAACTAAGGATGAGTCGTTTTTACCGTTGATCTTCAAACTCCTTTCAAACAAATCTTTGGCTTGCTGAGCCTTCCACTTTTTTAGCTGCAGGTTACTTTCTCCACGCAGATTATCTAAAAACAAGTGGGCGGCAAAGGTGAGGGTTTTTTCGGAATATTCCAATCTTGATGCCTCGGCTTCATACCAGGCATAAGGTTCAAAAACCCTTGCACTGTCTTTCCAAAAATGAGCCAGTTGATGATAAACATCCAATTGCTGATTTTTTACATCACCCCTTACTACAGATTTTTCTAATGTGCCCAGCCAGGTTACCTGCTGCGGAGATAATCTTTCCTTTGCATGATTAAGTATTGAATCAATATTAATTTCGCTGGAAGCTGATTGTGCAGTCAGGCTGTTATTATTTACCGGGGCTGTTCTTTTTCCAAAATAAAAAAGAAATGCTATAAGACAGAGGGCAGCAATTATGGAAATCAAATGGGGTTTCTTCACTTAAAAAAAATTTCATCCGAAGGAATATCTTCGGGAGTGGCGAAGTTACCTTATCATCACGAGAGAAAATAAGAATTGAATCAAGGATTAAAAGGTTTATGCTTCTACATCTTCACCAGGGCCTGTATCTGGTTTTACTGTAACTAATTTTTTCACTTCAGCCACAAACTCTTTGGCTGGTTTAAAAGCAGGAATAAAATGTTCTGGAATGTGAACAGCAATATTCTTCTTGATATTCCGTCCTATTTTTGCTGCCCGTTTTTTAATAATAAAGCTACCAAAGCCGCGGATATAAATATTTTCGCCGGCAGTTAAGGTATCTTTCACCTCTTTAAACATGGTTTCAAGAGTTACAAGTACGTCCACTTTGGGAATACCTGTTTTTTCTGAGATCTGGTTTACAAGGTCAGCTTTTCTCATTTTATAAAATTTTATGCAGTTAATTTGCTCCAATATATGCCAATATCTTATGATAGTCAACAGGATAGGCAAATATTTTTTAGCACATGGCTGTAAATAATAATATTAAATCAAAATTCTCATCCCTTTTACTGAGTTGGAACAGTAAAAAGAATAAAAGGAAAATGCCCTGGAAGGGTGAAAAAGATCCTTACAAAATCTGGCTGAGCGAAATCATTTTACAACAAACAAGAGTAGAACAAGGGCTGGGGTATTATCAAAAATTTGTAAAAGAATTTCCAACTATTCAAAAACTGGCAGCTGCTGATGATAATAAAGTATATAAACTTTGGGAGGGCCTCGGTTATTACAACCGCTGCAAAAATCTTTTAGAAACTGCAAGACAAATTTCTACAAACCGTGAAGGAATTTTTCCGGATAAATATGAAGAAATAATAAAGCTGAAAGGGGTGGGCAGTTATACAGCCGCTGCTATATTATCTTTTGCCTGCAATCTCCCATTTGCCGTAGTAGATGGAAATGTGTTCAGAGTTCTGGCAAGAATTTTTGGTATAAACAAAGAAATTGATTCCTCTGCAGGAAAAAAATACTTTACAAAACTGGCAGATGAATTACTTGATAAAAAGCATCCCGGCAAGTATAATCAGGCTATCATGGATTTTGGCGCAGTGGTTTGCAAACCCGTAAATCCTCTTTGCAATGCCTGTTATTTTAAGAAGCATTGCCAGGCTTTTCAAAAAAATCTGATTAGCAAACTTCCGGTTAAATCAGGAAAAATAAAGATTACAAACAGATGGTTTTATTATATCATTATGGAATACAGAAACAGGATATACATAAAACAAAGAACAGGAAATGATATCTGGAAAAATCTGTATGAATTTTATTTATTTGAAACAAACAAAAGCACGCCGGTAAAAATGATTTTGAAGCTGGCCGGGGAAAATGGCATTATTTCTCTGGGGTCTTTTTCAGTACTATCTGTTTCAAAAATACTGACTCAGCAGCTTTCTCATCAAAAAATAACAGGACAGTTTATAAAAATTAAACTCAGTAAGGCGCCTGTACTAAAAGGGTTAATAACCGTATCTCCGGAGCAGCTTTCAAAGTTCGCTTTTCCCAAATTTATTAATGCTTACCTGAAACGATAACTTTCAGCCGCAGGAAAAAATTTCTGGGATACGGATAAAAAAATTTAATTTTAAAGAGCATTGATCAACTCCGGCTTTAATTTTTATAAATAAAAAATAATATTTATGAGAGGTATAAATAAGGTCATGCTTATCGGCAATCTTGGCAAAGACCCGGACATACAAATTCTTGAAGGCAATATTGCCGTGGCAAAATTTCCACTGGCAACAACAGAAACGTTTAAAGACAGGACTGGAAAATTAGTGTCGCAAACAGAATGGCACACAGTAGTTCTGTGGCGTGGCCTTGCAGAACTGTCACAAAAATATCTGCATAAAGGAAGCCTTGTGTATATTGAAGGCCGGCTGCGTACACGCAATTGGGATGATAAAGACGGCCACAGAAAAATGGCTACAGAAGTGGTGGGTGATATTCTTATTATGCTTGATAAAAGAACAGACGGAGCATCAGGCATGCATCACCATGATGGCGAACATCATGAAGGCAGTAGCGGGCAGGATAACCCGCCACCGGCCAGCGACCCACCACAGAACTTACCATAATAATAAATGATGCTGAAAACTTTATTTTTGTAAAATTAAATGCAGGCAGGTGAATTACCTGCCTGAATATTTATGATTGTTCACTAAAAAAACCTGCTTTGGATTATCATTCGGTCATCAGCAATTTACTTCATCAATCAGCATTCGTTCTGCTTTCAATAAAAACCCAGGGCACCACATTCCTGATTTTATTCCTGTTGTCATTAATGTTGTTATCCTTTGTTATTTCCGGCGCCGAAGTGGCTTTGTTTTCTTTAAACAACAAAGACATCAATATGCTGAAAACAAAGCAACATCCATCTGCCAGGCGCATTGTTGATCTGCTGGATGAATCAAAAGAAGTATATACATCGCTTTTAATTGCCGGCACTTTTATCAATATCTGTATCATTGTACTTTCCAACTTTCTTATCAATGAACTGCTGCAATTAGAAAAAGCATTAGTAAACCTTGGTTCGTTTGCTTTTATTTCAGAACTTCTGATAAAAGTTTTTATCATTGCCGTACTGCTTATTTTTTTCTGCAAGGTATTGCCCAAGGTTTGGGCCACACAAAACAATCTTCGCTTTGCTTATGGCTGCTCTTATATTATTGAAGGCATCCATCTTTTATTAGTTACCATCAGCAGGCGCATGGTAAAAATTGCAGATAGTTTTGGAGATAAACTTGGAGCTAATCGCAGCCGCAGAGCAAGTTTACAGGAGCTGGATCAGGCTATAGATTTTACAACGGATGAAGAAACAACTACCGAAGAAAAAAATATACTCAAAGGAATTGTAAAATTTGGCAACATCAATGTAAAGCAGATTATGCGCAGCCGCCTGGATGTAAGCGGTATTGAATACAGCATCAGTTTATCTGAGGTATTAAAAAAAGCAGAAGAACTTCATTATTCCCGTTTGCCTGTTTACAAAACAAGTCTTGATGAAGTAATGGGTGTAATAAATACAAAAGATTTGCTTGCTTATTTGCAACAGGCAAATGATTTTGACTGGCATGTATTGATGCGCCAGCCATTTTTTGTACCCGAAACAAAATTGATAGAAGATTTGCTGAAAGATTTTCAGGCAAAACGAATTCATTTTGCCGTGGTGGTAGATGAATTTGGTGGCACCAGCGGTATAGTAACGATGGAAGACATACTGGAAGAAATAATAGGTGAAATAAAAGATGAATTTGATGAAGATGAAACAGGGATAAAAAAAATTGATGACCTGAATTTTATTTTTGAAGGAAAGATAATGATCAATGATGCTTGTAAAGCAATGAAACTGCCACAGGATACATTTGATACAGTAAGAGGCGAAAGTGAATCTTTGGCAGGATTAGTACTGGAGCTTGCAGGAGAATTTCCGGCCCTTAATGCTTTAATTACCTGCGGCGATTTTGATTTTATTGTTTTAGAAATATTTAAAAACCGGATTCAGCAGATAAAAGTTACTATTATACCAAACCAGGAAAAAGAATAATGAAGATGATAAATTTTAATAGAAAGTTAACCGGTTTATCATTTGCAAATTGCCGGTTGACTGTTGCTCATTACCTGTTGCTCATTGCCTGTTGCTTCATTGCCTGTAATACAAACTATACAGTAAATAAGAAACGTGGGTTTTTTAAAATTGATTTTCCTGAAAAAAAATACAAGCTGTACGATCAGCCGGGATACCCATACAGTTTTGAATATCCGGTTTATGCTAACGTATTACAGGACACTACCTTTTTTGAAAGCAAAGCAGAAAATGACTGGTGGATTAATATAGATTTTCCTCAGTTTTCCGGCAGGGTTTTTATCAGTTACAAAGAGATTGGAAAAAACAAATTTGACTCTTTATTAAACGATGCCTTTACTCTCAGCTACAAACAACATACTTACAAAGCTTCCTCTATCGAGCCGGCTCCGTTCAGAACGCCCAATAATATTGATGGTGTTTATTTTTCACTCACAGGAAATACAGCTACGGCCAACCAGTTTTTTCTTACAGACTCTGTAAAACATTTTCTCCGCGGCGCTTTATATTTTGATGCCACGCCCAACGAAGATTCTCTTTCGGTAGTAAATGATTTTCTAAAAAAAGATCTGCAACATTTGATCAATACACTAAAGTGGAAATAAGATTTTCAATTCCCTGATGGCATACAATGAAGTAAGCTACGAAAGGCTATTTTTGCCAAAACAGAAAATTGATAGTCATCGGCAACATATTAGTAAGTGATGATGTGGTGGAAAAACAATTCGTTTGTGATCTTGCCAAATGTAAAGGCGGCTGTTGCGAAGATGGCGATGCAGGTGCACCATTAGATAAAAGTGAACTTGAAATTATTAATGAAAATTTTGAAAAAGTAAAACCTTATCTCACTCAAGCCTCAGTAAAAGAAATAGAACAGAAAGGAAAATATGTTTACAACCAGGAGTTTGGCTGGGTAACTCCAACACTTGGCAATGATTCAGAAATCTGTGTGTATGGCATCAGAGAAAAAGACGGAGTGATAAAATGTGCATTTGAACAGGCTTATTACGATGGAGTAATTGCCTGGAAAAAACCAATCAGTTGTCATTTATATCCCATCATTGCAAAAAAAGGTAAGCACGGCGACTATGAAAGGGTGAACTATGAACCAAGAGAAAATTTATGCAGCCCCGGCTGTGCTCTTGGTGAAAAACTGAAGGTGCCTGCTTATGAATTTTTAAAAGAATCCATTACAAGAAAATATGGAGAAGAATTTTATAACGCCTTAGATAAAGCAGCCAAAGAATATTTTATAGAAAAATAGTTTATGGTTTTCATTTTATCGTTAAGACAACATCATAAACCAAAGACGGTAAACGATAAACTACCAATATATTTGTAATATGTCTGAACACTCAGAATCTTTTTTAGCCAAAAGCACAGTAAAAGCTGCCGACAAAGAACACCGGCGCAAAATCAATTTTAATATTGGCAAGTACAATGCTTCGGTGCCAAAAGGCAAAGAACAATTCAGCAATATAAACCTGGCAAGAGAAAAAGCAAAGAACATAAAATGGAAGGCAATTGAAAATTTAGATAAATACCTGGAAAATTTTGAAGCGGCTATTTCAAAACGAGGCGCAAAAGTTATTTGGGCAGAAGATGCACAGCAGGCTTTGGATGCCATTGGAAAAATTTGCTCTGAAAAAAATTGTAAAACTCTTGTGAAGAGCAAGAGTATGGTGACAGAAGAAATTCACCTGAATAGTTTTTTAGAACAACAGGGAATAGAAAGTGTAGAAACCGATCTGGGCGAATACATTCAGCAATTGGATGGTGAGCCGCCTTATCACATCGTTACCCCCGCCATGCACAAAAGCAAAGAAGATGTGGCAAAACTATTTGCAGAAAAATTAGGAACAGATCCAAAACTTACACCAGAGCAACTGACATTAGTGGCGCGGCAATTGCTTCGTAAAAAATATGTACAGGCCCAAGTAGGAGTAACCGGAGCAAATTTTATTATTGCTGATATTGGCGGCATAGCCGTTACAGAAAATGAAGGCAATGCAAGATTGAGTTGCTCTATGCCCAAAACACATATCGTAGTTGCAGGCATTGAAAAGATGATTCCTTCCATGACCGACCTTGCTTTGTTCTGGCCATTGCTTTCAACTTATGGCACCGGGCAAAGAATTACAGTTTATAATACAATCATTACTGGCCCAAAGCAGGAAGGTGAAACTGATGGCCCTGATGAAATGTATGTGATACTTCTTGATAATGGCAGAACAAATATTCTTGCCAACGAAAAGCAACGGGAAAGTTTATACTGCATCCGTTGCGGCGCTTGTCTCAATGCCTGCCCTGTTTATAAAAATATTGGTGGTCATGCTTATGAAGCGCCATATAGTGGGCCGATTGGTTCCGTCATCACTCCGCATTTAAAAGATTTGGGTGAATGGAAACATTTAAGTTATGCTTCATCATTGTGTGGTAACTGCACAGAAGTATGTGCTGTGAAAATTAATTTGCATGAATTGTTATTGGAAAACAGGCACGAAGCTGTGGATAAAGGCCATAGTGTATTAGCAGAAAGAATGGCCTGGAAAATGTGGAAGCAGGCAATGCTGAGGCGTAGCCTGATGAATATGGGTAGTGGTAAAATAAAAAACTGGGTGGTAAATAATTTGCTGAAAGGATGGAAAGAACACCGCAGCGAAATGGAGTTTCCGAAAAAATCATTCAACCAGCTCTGGAAAGAAAAATACGGGAACAGATAATTATCTTCACTCCGTGGTTGTTTTCACAAATACTATAACTCCCCGGCTTCAATACATCTCTGATTTTATTGGTAATGAAATCTGCGGCAAACCGTTTGAATTAATAACAGACAAAGAAGCATTCAATGATTATGTGGGGCCAAAAATAAATTACAGCCACACAAAAATTAATAATGAAGAATTAATAATTAATGATTGCGGATTACTATTTGAAAATACAATCAACAAAAAACCTATATCCTGTTTTACAATCAACAAATTCAAAGCCTTTTTTAAAACAACCGGCGATTATCCTTTCGATATTTTTGCTGCAAGCTTTTATTTGCTCAGCCGGTATGAAGAACACCTGCCACATACAAAAGATATGTATGGCCGTTATGCTCATGAAAATTCTTTGGCATTTAAAGAAAGATTTTTGAATCTTCCTTTGGTAAATATCTGGATTGAGAATTTTAAAAAAGTTTTGAAGAAAAAATTCTCAACGTTCAATGTTCAATTTTCAACATTCAAGTTTGTTCCAACTTATGACATCGATGAGGCGTTCTCTTATAAGTGCAAAGGATTTGTCAGAACAACAGGAGGGTTTGTTAAGTCAATCGCCAAAAGCGATTGGCCTGCCGTAAAAGAAAGATTGAATGTGTTAACAGGAAAAATCAAAGACCCTTACGATGCTTACAAGTGGATGGATGAACTTCATGAAGAGTATCATCTCAAGCCCGTTTATTTTTTTCTTATGGCAAAAAAAAATGGTTTGTATGATAAAAACACTCTTCCGTCAGAATCTGCCATGCAACAATTAGTAAAACAACATGCAGAAAAATATAGCATCGGTATTCATCCATCCTGGCGAAGTGGTGATGAAGAAAATTTATTGCAGCAGGAATTAAAAACGATTGAATCTCTAACTGAGAAAAAAATCACATCATCCCGCCAGCATTATATCCGATTCAGTTTGCCACATACATTTCGCAGATTGATTAACGCCGGCATTACAGATGATTATTCCATGGGCTATGCCAGCATCAATGGATTCCGGGCATCAGTGGCTTCTACTTTTTATTGGTACGATTTGGAAAAGGAACAACAAACAAACCTGGAGTTGCATCCTTTTTGTTTTATGGAAGCTAACTCTTACTATGAACAAAAGTTTTCTGTGCAACAAACAGCAGAGGAACTGAAACATTATTATGAAATTGTAAAATCAGTAAATGGAACAATGATAAGCATCTGGCACAATTCTTTTTTGGGAACTGATAAACGATTTGCAGGCTGTAGAGAAATGTATAGCCAATTTATTAGTCTGACGGTCTCCGCCTGACTAATAAACTTTTTAAACTTGTCAGATGGAGACCAGCAGACAAGTTTAAACCCCTTCCGCCTCCGGCTGCTCTGCCGAATTTATTTTATACGCTTTATTTACAAAATATACACCAAGCAAAGTAACTAGACCACCAATTGCGAGATAAATGGTGAGCCTTTCATCAAAGACAATAGAGCCAAGTATGACTGCAACGATTGGATTGATGTACGCATATATGGATGCCTGCTCTGTTGGTAAATTTTGCAAAGCATATAAATAACAAATGAATGCAATGAGTGAACCAAATACAACTAAGTATGCAATGGCAGCCCAGGATTGCCATGCTATAGTTGCAATCGGTACCGCCCTGCCGGTGGATGCTGAAAAAATATAAAGAACAATTCCGCTGATCACCATTTGCAATCCAAGACTGAAGTATGGATTAAAAAACGATGCTTGTTTTTTAGTATATAAAGTGGCAATGGCCCATGTCCATGTAGCAATTACAGAAAATAAAATACCTATTTGAAATTGAGGGTTCAGAAAATCGTTCAGGTGGTCATAAAAAATAATACACACACCGCCAAAGCCAAGTAATAATCCAATGATTGCTTTCACCGGCATTTTTTCTTTTGAAATAAAAAATCCAATCACCACCAGCCACAAAGGAAAGATTGCGCCAATGATGGCACCCAGCCCGGCAGAGATTCCATATTGCAATGCAAGAGTGCTGAGCCCGTTGCTGATCATAAAATTTAAAAAACTCAACACCAGAATCGGAATCCATTCTCTTCCTTTTGGCAATGCAGTTTTTTTAAATAAAAAAAATGCAACATAACAACTGCCGCCTAGTAATTGTCTTATGGCAGCCATTTGTAATGCATCTGGTATATGTTTTACACCTTCTTTGCTTGCAAGCCAGGTAGTGCCCCAGAGAAAACAAACCAATGCCAATGCAAAAATTGCTTTTGCTCTTGTTCCTTTTTTATGAATGGTCAAGGGATTCAGCGCCGATAAACTTTTGATAGCATCGGTGGATTGAGATAATGTTTTATTGAAGTCGAATAAAGGCATTTATTTTTTTCTTAACTTTTATACTACTATTGAGCTTTTCTTGCGTCGTCCCGGTAGATATCGGGATACTGAAGTAATTCTACCAGCCTACCGGCAGGCAGGTTCAGCAATCGTAACTCCGACTTCAAACTATATTTTATTTCTAACAACCCACCCCAATTCGTTCATAGTATAGTGTCTACTAATTTCACCCCTCCGGGGAGGGGATGTATTCTGTGGCAATTTTTTTTAAATTTTCTCCTTTCAACATCGTAATTAAAAGAAAGCATCTCCGATCTAAGTTCCCCCTTCGGGGGACAGGGGGCTGGCTTTAATGTTTAAAATGCCTCATCCCCGTAATCACCATTGCCAGTTTATTTTGCACACAATATTCAATCGAATCTTTGTCACGGATAGAACCGCCGGGTTGTATAAAAGAAATAATTCCTGCAGCATGAGCAATCTTTACACAATCATCAAAAGGAAAAAATGCATCGCTTGCCAATGCAGCGCCATTCAAATCAAAATTAAACTGCTTTGCTTTTTCAATTGCCTGGCGCAATGAATCAATGCGACTGGTTTGCCCGCATCCTTTACCAATAAGTTGTTTATTTTTTACCAAAGCAATTGCATTACTCTTAAGACGCTTGCAGATAATATTTGCAAAACTTAAATTTTCTTTTTCAGTTGAAGTGGATTCCCTGCCACCGGCTTCTTTCCATTCAGTAAAATTTCCTTCATCAATACCCTGAATTAATACACCATTCAAGATGGAACGATGCATTTCAGACTTCTTACTTCCTACTTCAGACTTCATCTTTAATAATATCCTGTTCTTTTTAGATTTTAATACTACCAAAGCATCATCATTAAAAGCAGGAGATATTAATACTTCAAAAAATATTTCGTTAATGGCATCAGCAGTTGCTTTATCAATTGTGCCGTTACAAACCAATACACCACCAAATGCAGATTCAGGATCACCGGCCAGCGCAGCATCCCAGCTTTCCTTTACGGTTGCTCGTTGTGCTACTCCGCACACATTCGTGTGTTTGATAATAGCAAATACAGCCTCCCTGCCCTCCGAAGGAGGGTTCTTGGAAGACTCCGATAATTTTAAATTTTCAATTTGTGAAGAATCTTTGATAAGCTGGCTTTGTGTGTTGCAAAGCCCCTCCTTCGGAGGGGTTTGGGGAGGCCATTCTGTTATAATTTGTACAGCCGCATCCACATCAACCAAATTATTATAAGAAAGTTCTTTTCCATTTAACTGTTCAAAAATTTCATCCAGGTTTCCAAAGAATGTTGCTTTCTGATGCGAGTTCTCGCCATAGCGCATTATTTTTTCTTCTTTATTAAATGGAGTGGTTACTGAAAGTTGATGAAAATAATTTGATATGGCAGTATCATAAGCAGTACATACATCAAATGCTTTGATGGCAAATATTCGCCTTTGCTCTAATGTTGTTTCACCATTTTGATCTTGTAATATTTTTTCCAATAAAGAATAATCTGCTTTGCTGGCTACTACTGCAACATCTCTGAAGTTTTTTGCTGCACCACGAAGCATGGATGGCCCACCGATATCAATTTTTTCAATAATCGCTTTTTCATCTGTAGTTGATGCAACCGTTTCTTCGAAAGGGTAGAGGTCAACAATCACCAAATCTATTTCCGGAATATTGTATTGTTTCATTTCAGCCATATGTGTTTCATCATCCCGCTTTCCAAGAATACCACCAAACACTGAAGGATGTAATGTTTTTACCCTGCCACCAAGAATAGAAGGATATGAAGTAAGATTTTCAACCGGTATAACTTTTACCCCGAGTTTTTCAATAAATGTCTGCGTACCTCCTGTGGAGTATATCGTAATATTATTTTCGGACAGCAATTTCACAATAGGCTCAAGGCCATCTTTGTAAAAAACAGAGATGAGGGCAGACAGAATTTTTTTGTTCATAATAAGGGGTTGAATAGGCGTGCCACGGTTTTAAACCGTGGCACGCATTGTTAGTGCCGCAAATCTAAATCAATTCAACTTCATCACAAAAGCCCCTTTTTCATTTACATCATAATAAGGAATATGCAGGGAGTCGCAGTCATTTTTCCAATACTTCATTTTCCATGCAGGGACAGAACCATCAAATACCACTTGCTTTACTATAAAAGTTTCTGCTAATTTTTTAAAATAGAGTTTTGGATTTTTAGAAACCACCAACAAGTCAACCGGTATTTTTTCTGCCTTATGGATGAAGGTTGAGTTATTATCAATCAATAATATCTTTTTGTTTTTATATTGAATTATATTTTCTAATTGAAAATAATTTTTCAATTCAGAAGATTCTTCTAACCGGTTCAGCACCCTTGCCGGTTTGATATGAAAGTTTCTTACAAAATCATCTGCCAGCAAATCAGTATCGCCAACAAATAAATAATTTCTGCCATCAATAAAATCCATCGCCTGCTTCTGCGGTACATTATAAACAATCAGCTTTTGCTGGCTATTTGCTTTTATAAAAGAGACAGAACGAAGACCAAAGAAAATAATCAATGCCGCCAATCCATATTTGAAACTGGTTTTATTTTTCTCCAGCAACCAATAACCAAAACCGGCAACTGCTGCTATTAAAAATATTGCCTGAAGAATGGTTATTTGCAATGCATCCCATAAAGCAAACGGAAGCATTTCAATTCTTTCTACATAACTATTCATTATCCAGATTAACCATGCTAATATTTTACCAACGAAAGCCGCAATCACCGGAATAAAAAAGATAACACATAATAATATTTCTCCCAGCAGAATTAAACTTGATAATGGCACCGCAACAAAATTTGTAAGCAAAAAATAATTTGGGAACTGATGAAAATGATAAATGCTGATGGGTAATGTAAGGATTTGCGCAGCCAGTGTAACAGCATTCAGCTTCCAGATAAAATCAAGAATTTTATTTTTTATATAGAACCAATTATAGATTGGCCGCATAAAAATAACAATGCTTAATACTGCGGTATATGAAAGCTGAAACCCAACATCCCAAAGCCAGTAAGGATTATAGCAAAGCAAAAGAAATGCAGAGAAAGCAAGTGTGTTATAAATAGAAGTTTTCCTTGTAAGCGAATCGCCAAGTACAATACAGGTAAACATTACTGCCGAACGGATGATTGATGGTTGTGCACCTGCAAGGAAACTGAATAACCAAAGCCCTGCAATGATGAGGACTGGCCGCAGCCACCCGGTAGCTACCGGGTTAATATTTTTTCTTTTTTTCAAAAGACGTGTAGCCAGCAGAAGCAGCCAATAAATTAATCCAAGATGTAATCCTGAAATGGCAATGACATGCACTACGCCGGTATTAGAATAAGATTGAACCAGTGTTTTATCCAAATCATCTTTATATCCAATCAACAATGCTTCGGCTAATCCCAATTCTTTTTCTCCTTTTATATTGGTGCGGAGTATGCTCAATATTTTTTCACGACTTGAAAATATAAATTGAGTGAACTTTTTTTTGTTTACCGTTGGCAAAATGGTAAATTCATTTTCTTTTAAATAAACCTGATGAGTGATGCCCTGAAACAATGAATATCTTTTATAATCAAACCCGCCGGGATTGCCGGAGTTTTTAATTTCCTGCAATGATTTGGTGAAAACAATTTGTGACCCGTATTTCAGATTTTCTAAAGCACTGTCTTTTTTGAAATAAAGAATTACTGTTCCTTTTGTTTTTATTGCTGAATCGTTTTTTAAAAGATAATCAACTGATGCATTTGCTTTATAGGATTTAGTTTTCTCAATTGGGTTGTCAAGCAGGGTAACAATCAATGCTTCTTCAGTTGAATAATTTTTACCAAACCAGTTTTCATCATGCTGAATATTTTTATAGAAAGCCAGTAAACCGCCAATGGAAATAAACAAAGCGGCTATTGAAATACCATTGATTGCAGAGAATTTATATTTTTCAAAAAAAGGAATAATGAAAAAAGACAGGATGCCGGTAAGTGAAACAGAAAAAACAAGCCAGAGAATTTTTAGTTCAGTTTGTAAATGCCATTGTAAAACAATGCCAGCCATAATGGGTATGAGCAGGCGGAGGAATGGGGCTTTTTTCCAAATATGAATGATTGGCAATGGCATGATGAAAAGATAAAACAAAGTTTACATGCCAGCATAGAAGTTGCCGGATATTTTAAAGAGCTTCGTATCTTTCAGCCATCAAATTTTATATGAAAAAAATTCTTTTTATACCGGCGCTGCTTTTTGCAGCCAATCTTTTTTCTCAAACCCTTCAGCAACTCAATGCAAAAAGAGTAGGCTTGCCAAATGGCTGGAGCCTGACTCCTGTTGGAAAAAATATTCCTCTAGGTGATTTACCGTTGAATATGGCTGTATCTCCATCAAAAAAAATAATTGCAGTTACC
>JANOJO010000295.1:0-2116 GCA_031418795.1 Bacteroidota bacterium
GTACAGCAGGGAAAGATGGAGAAGGTGGATTACAGGAAGGGGTGAGTTGGGAGTTGGGAGTTGGGAGTTGGGAGTTGGGAGTTGGGAGTTTAGGGTCTCAGACCACGATGCAATATTTTAGTTGCTTATTGCCTATTGCAAATTGCCCATTGCTCATTGCTCGCAGCTTTCTCCTACATTTGCACTCATTAATTTTTTAAAATAATGAAAAATATTTTTATCGGGCTATTTCCCTTAATGATGATTTCCGGTTGCAACCAGGCAGATAAAGCAGCAGATGCAAATGCTGCATTGAAAGACAATATTCAAAAAGCAAATGAGATTTCGAATAAAATGAATCATGCAAATGCAGATGAAACAACACCTGTAGTGGATTCAGCCAACCTGACAACAATTGAATGGCTCGACACACAGGAACTGAATATGGGAAAAATGAAAGAAGGCATGGATCTGGAAGTTGCTTTTCGTTTTAAAAATACCGGCGATAAGCCATTGGTAATTTCAAATGTAACTGCACAATGCGGCTGCACAATTCCAGAAACTCCAAAAGAACCTTTTTTACCCGGGCAAACAGGAACTATTAAAGCAAAATTCAATAGTGCAGGCCGCGGTGGTTCTGTAAACACAAAAGAAGTATATGTAGATGCCAACCTGAATCCGGGAAGAACCGTGCTGGTCTTTAAAGTAGAAGTTCTTAAAAAATGACAATTAATAAATAAACAATAGCTCTCTAAAATTTAAAACATGAAATCAATTTCTCTTTTTCTCACTACAATTATTACAGCATTTTTATTTTCCGGATGTGTTCCTCCTGCAACGGATCCAAAATCAGGAAGTTCACCCGGTCTTTTCAGCGGAGGCTGGTCATCCATGCTTTTTATGGGAATGATTATTCTTGTATTCTGGTTATTCTTCATCCGGCCGCAGTCAAAAAAACAAAAGCAACAGAAAAAATTTATTGAAGATTTACAAAAAGGCGAAAAGATTGTAACCATTGCCGGTATTCATGGCACTATCAATAAAGTAAATGAAGATGGTACCATCAACCTGGAAGTAAGCCCCGGCAGTTATATTAAAATTGAAAAGAGTGCTATCAGTATGGAGTGGACGGCTAATCTGAATAAAGCTTTGACCGGAGATAAAAAGTAAATACGCAAATAACAAATTCGAAATCCCAAATTCCAGCAAGAACAGACATGGAATTTGGGATTTTTTATTTTGAACTATTAGTTGGAATTTGCCCGCCCGGATGACTCGGTCGGACGGGGGATTTTAGTATTTGGAATTTTTTTATTCAATACAAATGTTACGAATCGGATTAACAGGCGGCATCGGCAGCGGCAAAAGCACCGTGGCAAAAATTTTTGAAGTCCTGGGCATTCCAGTCTATTATGCAGATACAGAAGCAAAGCGAATTATGAATTTGGATGCTGATTTGAAAAAAGCTATCCTGAAAAATTTTGGTGAAGAAGCTTACTCAATTGATGGATTGAATAATAAATTTATTGCATCGGTTGTTTTTAATGATAAATTGAAATTAAACTTACTTAATTCACTTGTGCATCCTGCCACGATGAAAGATGGAGAAGCCTGGATGCTGAGACAAACAACTCCATACGCTATTCATGAAGCTGCTTTGATATTTGAAGCTCATGTAAATGAAAGATTAGATTATGTGATTGGCGTATCTGCCCCGGAAGAATTACGGATTGACCGGGCAATGAAAAGAAATAATGCTTCACGTGATGAAGTTTTAAAAAGAATAAACCATCAAATGAATGAAGATGAGAAAATGAAACTTTGTGATTTTGTTATTTCAAATGATGAACAACAACTGGCGACACCCCAGGTGCTGGCAATGCATGATAAATTACTTGCAATAGCAAACACTTAATTATCTGCAGGCACCCATGCAATAATTCTCAAGGGTGCGCCACTGCCGCCTTTTATTTTCATTGGCAAGGCAATTATGTAACTGCCGGTTTCCGGCAGCTTGTCAAGATTGGCAACATTTTCAAACCCGGGAATATTTTGAGCATATAAAATCTGGTGCGTTTTATAATCTTTACTCTGGCCATAATCCACACTGGCTACATCAAGCCCCACAGCTTTTATT
>JANOJO010000296.1:0-3659 GCA_031418795.1 Bacteroidota bacterium
CCATAGCCTGCAGTAGATGCTGCCGAGTGCCAGTTGTTGGCATCCTGAGAAATGCCATCCGGATCTATTCTTTCCAACGAAACACCATCTGCATCATCAATCAAAGCAAAATGCCAGTCATCTTTATATTTTACTTCGTCAACTATGGTACCCTGAAAATTTAATAGCACAACATCACCTTCGTCATCAGAAAAAGAAGGAAGCGATGAAATTACAAGGACGGCATCAGGATTTTTTACCAAATAGTTTAAAGCAATATTGTCTGCATCTTCAGTGACAACAATATAGTCTCCGGGAAATATATAATAAGGGGATGCACTGAATAATTTTGGCGTGCTGATAACTCCATTGCTGTTGCGATTGGCGATATAAATTTTATTGGCATCAAAAATTTTATTACTGCGGTTATAAAATTCAACATAATCACTTCCGCCGCTTTTGGGGTTAAATAGTATTTCGTTAATCACCATCTCTGAAGCACCGGCATCAACCGGCAATCCAATTTTTGTTTTATTTCTATTACCAATAATATTATTCTTACAATCAGTTATATTATTAGCACTGATATTATAAACAGTATTTGCCTGCATTGGATTTACCAACCGCAATTGTACTTTATCAAAGGAAGGTGAAAGCGTAATTGCCGACAGAATATTTAATCCACCATCAATTGTATAATTGGTAAAAGTTGCTCCTTTCAAACTGTCAACCGGCTCATTAAAAACCAAAACTATATTGAGATTATCAATTGAATATGCCCTTAATAAAGAAGGACCGGCCTGGTCATTATTAACTGCGTCAACAGAATTTTTTATTCCCGGGCTGCCACCTTTTACATCAGTACTTGCTTTCCAGTTACTGATGCCGGCACAGGGGTTTTTCGTATCTATCATTTCCAGCGACCAGCCACCATCACTCTTTACTGCATTCTGATACCACGATGAAGTATAACTGACAGCATGAATAGTAACTCCGTTATTATTTTTTAAAAACAACTGGTCGCCATCGTTATCAAGCGAAGGAAAACTGGTAACAGAAATTGTTCTTCCATAAATCTGCAATGCTGCCACTGCGCTGCCGGTACATACAATTACAAAACTATCCGGTTGCAAAATAAAATTTGGCATCGGGCCACTCTGCCCTGTAGCATCGCCTATTCTCCAGTTTTGTAAATTGATGGGAGTAACAGATACATTCTTCAGTTCAATCCATTCGTTATTTGGCAATGCAACCTGTGGAGTTGGGTCAGCCATTAGTTCATCAATCACCACATCATAACGGTTTTGTGCTGCAACAAACGTTGGTATAAGCAGCAAGATTAATAGTCTGAAAAATTTCATCGTCTCAAGTTATGCAAACCATTGCAAATTGAATACACAGAAAAAACAGGAATGATTATTTGGCATGAATAAGATGACGCCTTATTTTTGCTTGACTGCCGTAGCTTCTAACTAAACTAAATTCTTGTTAGATAAATAAGCGAAGGCAGTCGCAGAGAAAATGATAATAATGAAATATACAAAACGCACAAAGAAACATTCCTGATGGAAGGTCGCAGCGTTATGTATTTAATAACATAAAAAGTTTAGCAGGCCTTCCTTAACAGGAGGGCTTTTTACTTAAACCCCCAACTCCGCCAGTTGGCGGAGAGTAAGGAAAAAGTAAAATTGAATCTATATTTATTAACAATTTAATTCCTTCCGCCGCGGCGGAAGGTTAGGAGGATAAAATGAAAGTTGCAGTAGTCGGCGCCACTGGATTGGTTGGTACCAAAATGTTACAGGTTCTTGCAGAAAGAAATTTTCCAGTAACGGAATTAATTCCGGTTGCTTCAGAAAGATCGGTGGGTAAAGAAGTAGAGTTTAAAGGAAAGAAATATAAAGTGGTGAGCATGACAGATGCGATTGCTGCAAAACCAGCAGTTGCAATTTTTTCAGCAGGTGGCGGCACATCATTGGAGTGGGCGCCTAAATTTGCTGAAGCGGGAATAACGGTAATTGATAATTCAAGTGCATGGCGGATGGATGCAACAAAAAAATTGGTAGTGCCTGAAATAAATGCAGATGCTTTAACCAAAGACGATAAAATAATTGCTAATCCCAATTGTTCAACTATTCAAATGGTGGTGGCATTAAATCCGCTGCATAAAAAATACAAAGCAAAAAGAATAGTAGTGAGCACTTACCAGAGTGTAACGGGTACAGGTGTAAAAGCAGTAACACAACTGATGAATGAAAGAAATGGTATTGTTGGTGAAAGGGCTTATAAATACCCGATTGACCTGAATGTAATTCCGCAGATAGATGTGTTTCTTGACAATGGTTATACCAAGGAAGAAATGAAAATGGTAAAAGAAACATGCAAGATAATGCGGGATGATTCCATTCGTGTTACAGCAACTACAGTCCGCATTCCAGTTGTTGGCGGGCATAGTGAAAGTATAAATATTGAATTTGAAAATGATTTTGACCTGGGCGAAGTGAAGGATCTGCTGAGCAATTCACCAGGGATAGTTGTGGTTGATGATAATGCAAATCAACTTTACCCAATGCCCATGGATGCACATGAAAAAGATGATGTGTTTGTAGGCAGATTGAGAAGAGATGAAACGCAACCGAATACTTTAAATATGTGGGTGGTTTCAGATAATCTTAGAAAAGGTGCGGCAACAAATGCGGTGCAGATTGCGGAGTACTTGCTTCAAAAAGGATTATTATAAAATTGAGTTGAAAAGTTTTTGCCACAGCTTGTCCCGATTATCCGGGACAAGCTGTGGCATTATTATTATCAATTATAGCCTTTGCCTGTAAGGAATATGGTAGGCAAAATTTTCAGTGATGCTGTTTACTACATAATCAGTTGGCGTATCCCAATCCGTTGCTCTCCTGAAATTATCATTCCAAACCGTTTCGCCATTGCTGATGATACTGCAGGAAGCCATAATATCATTTGTTTTGCCGGGTACATAAAGGTTCTTTTTTAATACAGCGCCAACTATCTGCCGGCCATAATCAACACCCATGGATGCGGCATCACTCATGTATCTTTTTTTCTGAATTTTCATGCGGATGATTGCATCTACTTTTAAAAGTTTACACAACTCCTCATCTGGTTTGTACCAGGAGTCACGCCATGAAATATTATTTTCTGAAAGTGTATGAAGTGTGTTGGAATAATTCTGCACACTTACCGTGAGTGCATATTTTTTTGTATTGCCATTTTGGAGAATATTATCATGCAGGTATTGCTGAAATATTTTGCTCTCTTCTTCTTCCATTTTGTCCAGGTCTTCCTGTTTTATGTTTTTTGGTGTAGTTCCGGTATAAATCATTTCCGCAGGTAACACGGCTACAATTCTATGCCGGGCAGTTTTTTGATAAACAACGGAAGAAGTGGTGTGGCGGCTGCAGGAAGAAGCAATTAAAACAATAAAAGCGGAAATAAAGAGTAGATTTTTTTTCATAAAGGGTGATTTTTGTACGGATAAAAAGCAAACATAATGCCCCGTGAGACATTCTGTTTTCCTTTAACGTTTTATAAGCTTGCTAAATTGTGAAATGATTACCCTTCTATTGCACGGTTGAGAAAATTTACTAAGGGTTGCAACGCTTCAAAAGCATCTGTTGTTTTCTTCAGCAGTGTTTTTGAGGTTACATCTT
>JANOJO010000297.1:0-4282 GCA_031418795.1 Bacteroidota bacterium
ATTTTGTTTATTTAATTCGCTTACTGCATACTCAGCTGCTCTTGCAGTAAATGCCATATAAGTTAATGACGGGTTTACACAGGAAGAACTGGTCATACAGGCGCCATCAGTTACAAAAATATTCATAGCATCCCATACCTGGTTATGTTTATTTAATACACTTGTTTTTGGGTCAAGCCCCATTCTTGCTGTTCCCATTTCATGTACGCCATGCCCCATGGCATGACCGGTATCCCTTGTCTTAATATTTTTTACACCGGCCGCCTCATACATAGCTACCAAATCTTCCTTTATGCTTTCCCGCATTTTTATTTCATTCTCCTTCAGCTCTGCATCCATTGCCAGTACAGGCAATCCCCATTTATCTTTTCTGTTTTTATCTAAGTAAATTTTATTTTCATGGTAAGGAAGTATTTCGCCAAAGCCGGTTGCACCAATTGTCCAGCCGCCGGCTTCGCATAATGCATCTTTAAATTCCCCACCAATATTCATTTCTGCAATATCCCTTGCCCAGTTTTGCCGGCTTGCCGAACCCTGGTAACCATAACCGCGTAAAAAATTTCTTTGTTTATCACCGGGCAGATTAGCAAACCGTGGCATATAAAATCCATGTGGGCGACGGCCAAATTCCTGCACGTCTTCAAATCCTTCAATGACTCCGGTTGCACCCAGGTTATAATGATGGTCCATTACATTATGACCGAGTTCTCCACTGCTGCTGCCGAGTCCATCAGGCCAAATATCAGTAGCTGAATTAAATAAGACCCATGCAGAGTTTAATGAAGATGCACAGAGAAAAACAATTTTTGATTTAAACTCATAAGTTTTATTGTCTGATGCATCCAGCACTTCCACACCAGTTGCTTTCTTTTTATCCTTGTTGTATAAAATTTTTGTTACAATAGAAAGTGGCCTTACTGTAAGATTGCCGGTTTTCATTGCAGCAGGCAAAGTAGATGACTGCGTACTGAAATATCCGCCGAAAGGACAACCTTCCCAGCAGCGGGCACGAAACTGGCAATTTGTTCTTCCATCATGCGGAGCAGTTAGGTTTGCGCTTCTTCCATTTATTAAAAGCCGCTGACCATTAAAGTGTTTTTTAATTTTTGCTGCCAAATCTTTTTCTACAAAATTCAATGGCACGGGTGGAAGAAATTTTCCATCTGGTAATTGCGGCAGACTTTCCAATGAACCGCTGATGCCGGCAAAACTTTCTACATGATCATACCAGGGAGCCATTTCTTTATATCTAATGGGCCAGTCCACACCATGTCCATCTTTTGCGTTGGCTTCAAAATCCATTTCATTCCATCGGTAGCTGTGCCTGCCCCACAAAGTAGAACGGCCACCCATTCTATAACTGCGCCACCATGTAAATGGTTTTACTTCTGTATATGGAGAATCATTTTCATTTACCCATGCATCCATTACTGGTTCGGCAGCGGCCCAGCCACGGTGAATAACCGGATAATTTTTTTTCTGTTCTTCAGTAGTACGACCACGATGCTCAAACTCCCAGGGATTTTTATTAGCAGTTTTATAATCTTCAATATGTTTATAATCTGCGCCACGTTCCAGCATGAGCACGGTAAGACCCTTTTCGCAAAGTTCTTTTGCTGCCCAGCCGCCACTTATACCCGAACCGATTACTATTGCATCGTATTCTTTCATATTAAACCCCCAACCCCCTAAAGGGGGCATTTAGTCTCCGATATTCGAAGATTTGTTTTGTGTAATATTTTTTACTATTTCTTATTCTCTGATTCTCTTTTTGAATATTTTAAAGTCATTTCAACTTTAGGACTCGAAAGTCCCCGCCAACAGGCGAGGATTTAGGGGTTTTTGAATTCCTTCACCGCAAACTCAGCTGCCCTCGCCGTCAGCGCCATATAAGTAAGCGATGGATTTACACAAGAGGCACTTGTCATACATGCGCCATCAGTTACAAATACATTTGGTGCATCCCATACCTGGTTGTTGCCATTTAGTACTGATGTTTTCGGGTCGCGGCCCATACGGGCAGTTCCCATTTCATGAATGCCCATTCCCATTTCGTATCCATCATCATAAGTTTTTACATCTTTAATGCCTGACACTTCCAGCATTTCTTTTGCATCTTCCATCATATCTATTCGCATCTTCTTTTCATTTTCTTTTATCTCCACATCCATATCCAGTACCGGCAGTCCCCATTTATCTTTTACATTTTTATTTAATGAAATTTTATTTTCATGATATGGAAGTGTTTCACCAAAACCTAAGAAATTAATATTCCAGCCACCGGGTTCGCATAATAAATCTTTATAATCACCGCCAATACTTAATTCAGCTACTTGTCTCCTCCAGTTTTCTCTGCTGGCACCACCCTGGTAGCCAAAGCCCCGTACATAATCTCTTTTATCATCATAAATATTTCTGAAGCGTGGTAAATAAGTGCCTGATGGTCTTCTGCCGAATTCAATTTTATCTTCATAGCCTTCCACTCTTCCTCTTGCGCCTGCACGAAAATGATGGTCCATGGCATTATGCCCTAATTCACCACTGCTGCTGCCCAATCCATCGGGCCAGATGTCAGTAGCAGAGTTCATCAATATCCATGTGGAATTAAATGATGATGCACATAAGAAAACAATTTTCGATTTATACTCAATCGTCTTGTTATCCAATGCATCAATAATTTCCACACCGGTTGCTTTTTTAGAATCTTTATCGTATAAAACTTTTGTTACAATGGAATGTGGTCTTAAAGTAAGATTACCTGTTTTCATTGCTGCAGGTAATGTAGCAGACTGGGTGCTGAAGTATGCGCCGAATGGACAACCTAACCAGCATTTATTTCTATACTGGCAATTGGTACGGTCATTATGCGGCACTGTAATATTTGCTGTACGACCTACCATCAAATGACGGCTGCCTTTATAATATTCTTTCATTTTAGCTGCCACATCTTTTTCCACACAATTCATTTCCATTGCCGGCATAAACTCTCCATCGGGCAAAACTTCAAGTCCTGCTTTGCTGCCCTGTATGCCTGCAAATATTTCTGCATGGCTATACCATTTTGCAATTTCATCATAGCGAATAGGCCAGTCCACACCATGACCATCTTTCAGGTTTGCTTCAAAATCCCATTTATTCCAGCGATAACTATGGCGGCCCCACAATAAACTGCGACCACCAACATGATAACCACGATACCAGGAGAATGGTTTTGTTTCTGTATAAGGAGATTCTTTTTCATTTACCCACATATCTAATACAGATTCATTCAGTGGATAATCCCTTCTTAGTGCAGGATAATCTTCTTTCATTTTTTGTGTGGGCATTGCAGCCCTGTGCGGAAACTCCCACACATCTTTAGTTGCATTTACGTAGTCTTTTACATGTACTATGTCACGGCCACGTTCCAGCAACAAAACTTTCAATCCTTTTTCAGTAAGTTCTTTTGCTGCCCAGCCGCCGCTGATGCCGGAGCCAACTACAATTGCGTCATAAGTATTGTCTGCCATAAAATTTGTTTATCGTTTTTTAGTTTATCGTTTTTTAATGTACTAAGCTTTATTGCTACTATTAAGCATTTGTTGCGCCGTCCCGCCTTATGCGGGATACTGAAGGAATTCTATTCAACATATTCAATCGTTCAGTTTTCTATTCAATCTTTTTCATTTTGCAAAAACCCACCCCATGTCATTTAAAGAATAGTGATTCCTAAATTCGCCCCTCCGGGGAGGGGATGGTCTAAATTCATACCTCTTTCAATTCATGATACAAATAAAAAAATCTTACTATTACTGTATCTCCGTTTTCAATATAAAAAATACGTTACAAATAATCAGAGTCTAAAGTCCCCCTTCGGGGGATTTAGGGGGCCGGCCTACACATCACACCTCCTCACAGCATCTTTCAATGCAGCTATTTTTTCCTCATTCGTTTTACCTGTAGGCATAAATTCCTGTGCCACGTATCCTTTATACCCTGTTTTTACAATTGCATCCATGATAGCAGGATAATATAATTCCTGTGATTCATTTATTTCGTGTCTTCCGGGTACGCCGGCTGTATGATAATGCCCAAACCACTGGTGATTGTTCTGAATGGTTCTTATCACATCGCCTTCATTTATCTGCATGTGATAGATGTCATACAGAATTTTAAAATTTGGTGAGCCGATTCGTTTACACAATTCAACTGCCCATGCACTTTTATCTGCCATATAATCTTTGTGGTCCACCTTGCTGTTAAATACTTCTATCTGAATGATGACTCCTTTTTGTTCAGCCAG
>JANOJO010000298.1:0-1787 GCA_031418795.1 Bacteroidota bacterium
TTAACATTAATAACTTCACCGGTAATGTACGAAGATTTTTCAGAGGCCAGAAAACTCACGACGTGAGCAACTTCATCGGGTTCTCCAACTCTGCCGGCAGGAATTAATTTCAGGTATTTTTCTATGTCAATATCTTTAATCAATGCAGTATTAATGAAACCCGGCGCTACTGCATTTACGGTGATATTCATTTTGGCAACTTCCTGTGCTAAAGCTTTTGTTGCTCCAATAATACCTGCTTTCGCAGTTGAGTAATTGGTTTGCCCGGGCACACCTCTTAGTCCGGAGATTGACGATATATTGATGATACGGCCTGATTTATTTTTCATCATTTGCCGAATGACATTTTGTGTAACATTAAAAAGTCCTTTTAAAGAAATATCGATTACATCATCCCAATTACTTTCGGGCATCCACATAAACAAACCATCTTTTGTAATACCGGCATTATTAACGAGAACCCGAATGAATTTTTCCGGATTGTTTTTCAGCCACCCGGCAATTGCTGCATCAACAGCAGATTTGTCCTGAACTTTGAATTTCAGAAGTTCTCCGCTTCCTCCCTCACTGCAAATTTTATCCAGTGTTTCCTGTGCAGCATTTGTATCTGAAGAATAATTTATTAAAATATGCAGACTGTGATCTTTGGCCACCTGTAAAGCAATAGCCCGGCCGATACCTTTGGATCCGCCCGTAATTAATGCACAATTCACTGTTGTGTTGTAGTTTTTCGTTTATTCCCTTTGGATATTTTTATTATTCCCCAGATAGATCCACCGGCAATAACAGCCCCTAAAGGAATTAAGCCCGCACTGCCCGAGAAACCACCAATGATAAGACAAATGCCGGCACATAAAGTAATAGTTAGAAGTATAATTAATAAAATAGCACCGACAGATAATCCACCTGCAAAAGCAAGTCTGTATTTCTCAAGACGATTCATCATTCTTGTTTTTTTCTTTTCCAATTTATTTACTTTTTTCTCCGCTTTTAGCTTTGCCCTGGTTTCTTTTTTTGAATAGGTTGTTGGTTTGATTGATTCCTTTTCGTTGAAAGTAAATGAGGCAAAAACCGCCATAGTAGTTGTTTCATCTGCCAAAGCCGACCTGTAATTATCGCGGTTGACCTGCTCCCGGGCAACATTATCAAGTTCATCAATTAATGTGCTGCTCTCCGGGAAAATTGCATGATCTATTACTTCTAACGTATGTGTAATGAAAGAATTTGGGAACTTGTCTTCAATTCTATTTCCAGTTATGACCATCATTACAAATGAGGATAGTGCAATTCCCATATAAACTAATCTGTTTTTGTTCACTTCTCTGGGTATGACTATTGTGCTCCGTTTCGGTAGAAAGGGAACGGATAAAAAGCCTGTGATAATGATGGTACTAAACACAAATGAAGTGGTGTCTGATAATTCATACCCTAATTTTTTAAAATTATAGCCAGCAATAATTCCCACTGCCATAAGGGCTATTTGTAATCCAGTAATAAACAACTGAGCCTTTTGGGGATTAGCTTTTGCCCATCTGGTCATTTTCATGATCCATGGACTATTTCTCCGGAAAATACCAATTATAACAAGTGCCATCAAAGATGCCACTAAATAAGTGAGGCCGTCACTTATTAATAATGTACAGGTAATAATTACAAGAGCAATAAATACCGGGAGTATAATTTTCTTTTTCATGGTGGAAAAATTTATTTAAACTCAGTTAATAATTAAGACTATGTCCTATCAGTTATTGGTTGGCTTGTACGAATCTTCTGATTCAAGGTAAGGA
>JANOJO010000299.1:0-5509 GCA_031418795.1 Bacteroidota bacterium
ACATTCGATAATACTTAGTGGCTTATTTTTTCCTTTTAATTGTACTTCACCAAGATGCCGTAAATTATATTTATCCTGGTCATTTATCTGGAGCAAAGTTTCTCCACTCAACAACAAGGGCGTTCTGTAATATTTTGTAAGGCTCTCAATTCTTGCAGCGGTATTCACGGTATCCGAAATTGTTGCTGCATCTAACCGGTGTTCATCTCCAGTAATACCCATAATCAAAGAACCGGTATGCATTCCAATACCAGCTTTTATTATTGGCAAACCTTTCAGTATTCTTTCTAAGTTCAGATCGTGTACAGCTTTTTGCATTTCAATTGCAGCATTCAATGCATCTTCAGGGTGGCGGGGAAAAATTGCCATGATAGAGTCACCAAGATACTGGTTGATAAATCCCTGATGCGATCTGATGATGGGACCAAGCCGTTCATTAAATGATGACACAAAACGAAAATTTTCTTCCGGCGTCATTTGTTCAGATAAAGAAGTGAAATCACGGATATCCGTAAACAATACTGTAACTATTTTTTCTGCCAGGTCGCCAAGCCTTACATCTGTCAGTGATTCTTTGCCGAGAGAACGGATGAATTCGTTAGGAACAAATTTTTTAGTTACTTCATGAATACGCAGAATTGCTTCTTCCCGTTCACGAACCTCCCTGATATTTTTTTCATACAGCATGGCGCTTTCAATAGCAGTGGAAGATTGAAGTGCCAGAGTAACGAGTAATTTAAGATGTGCCGCAGAATATTGCTCAGCATCTTTTCCTGCAAGAATGATAGCTCCCATAATGCGATGCTTTACTTTCATAGCTGCATAAATCACAGATTGCACTTCGCTTTCAATAATGCCTTTCTGTTTCAGAACAGTCATATCACTCATAATTTCCGACTGGCCGCTCAATCCGATTTTGAGAAGAATCCCACTATTGGTGCGAAGGCGTTCTTCATTAAAAAGCGATTCTCCCGATTGGGCAGGTATTAATAATTGCCTGTTCTTTTCATCCCATAAAACAATAGCGCCACTATGCGAAGGAATAGAATGTATAGCTTGCTCAAGTGTAAGCCGGGCAATTACATCCGGATCGATCGTCTCCGTTAATTTTTCAGAAAAATTATATATAACATTCAGTTCCTGGTACAGGTTCAAAACTTCTGTTCCCAATTTTTTTTTCTCTGATTCTTTCTTCAGCATTAAAGCTAATAGCCGGGCAATAGTTGCTGCATGAGCATCTCCTTTTACCCAACCTGAAATTTCTTCATCAAGTGTTACGGGGAAAGTATGTTGATGATTGATTGATATGGTTCCAAATAAAATATTGTTTTGATTGTCTTCAACAACTAGTTCTGCATTCGTCATTTCTTTCCATGACTGTAACCATGCGGTTGTTTCGCTTTTTTTTCCCAGCAAAGATTTTAGTGTCAGTTGAGCCATGTTTGTTTGAAGTGTTGGTATTTGATACCTGGTGATTTATTCAGGTTCTATGTCAAAAAGAGTGGAAGCGCTGAGTTCCATCTTTTTATTTGAACCACAATAGGCACATAAGGCACATAGAAATACACACATAGAGATTTATTTTGTATTCTATGTGAAACCCTATGTTTCTATGTTCCTATTGTGGTTCAATAATTTCATATAGTTTGACGAAGAATTTTTTTTACTAAACGCTCCAGAATTCTTCCGGATTATGAAATTCCTAAAACTTCTCTGGCCTTATTCAACAGAACTTCGGGATCAAATGGTTTGGTCATGTAAACATCTGCGCCAACATCAAGCCCTTTTTGACGATCAGTTTCCTGGCCTTTTGCAGTAAGCAAAACAATACATACTTTATCCATTCCCAGTTCTTTTTTTACCCGGCGGCAAACTTCCATGCCATTCATCTTGGGCATCATCACATCCAGGAAAACTAATTGCGGATTTTCTTTTTGAATAATTTCAAGAGCAATTTCTCCATTCTCTGCTGTTAAAAATTCCACCCCTTCATCTTCCAATTCTTCAAGCGTTTGTTCAATCAGCATCCGGATATGTGCTTCATCATCTACAATTAAAATTTTTTGTTCCATTGTTTTGTGTTTAATTAAACAGAATTTAGTTTTGAATTACCCCGCCCTTCAGGGCGGGGATTAAAAAATATTTGCCCATTTCTATTGATTTGGCTTAAGTCAAATCAAATTAATAGAAGGATAAATTTTGCCCCCAACTTAAAAGTTGGGGCAATTAAAAACCTCAACTAAATGACATTGGGCTAAAGCCCTTTGTTACATTTCTCTTTATAACTCCAGTCGTCAATTGGCGGCTGGAGTTATAAGTCCAACCTTTTTCTATTGGGCTTTAGCCCACATTAATACCCAATTATCTTTTTACTGGTACACCAGAAATAAAACATTCTCCAATCCTTTTTCAAATCTTAGTGTTTGTACAATATCCTGTTTGCCGGAAAGAACCGAGTTAATAATAATAATATCCGGCAGATTGGCAATTGCTTTTTCCACTAATTCTTTTTCATTTGACTCCAATACAGAATACCCTTTTGTTTTCAAAACTTCAGTAAGTGTACTCACTGTTGCTGAATCCTGATCCACTACCATTACTTTCTTTTTTGATTTGCCTTGCTCCAGCAAGCTGCCAATTTCACTAAATAAAAGTCCTGTATCAATTGGTTTGGTAAGATACCTGTCAACACCAATCCTGAATCCTCTTGTTTTGTCCTGTACAACTGATAATACTATAATTGGTATATCCATTGTTTGCGGATCATTTTTCAATACGGCTGCCACATCAAATCCATTCATTTCCGGCATCATGATGTCAAGAATGATGAGATCGGGTCTTTGTTTCCTTACACTTTCAAGGGCTTCTTTTCCGTTACTGGCTTCCACAATATTATATCCGGCTTCACCAAGCTCCTGGTGCAATAATGAGCGGATAGAATCATCATCATCAACAACAAGTATAGTTGATGCTTTTCCTAAAATATTCAATTGCGATTGCGCCACCTGTTCTTTAAGTTGTTTTACAAGGTCATTGAGATACATGGGCCTTGCAGCGGCAACTGTTTTAGTAATTGGCAGGGCAAAAGAGAATATACTTCCTTTACCTACCACACTCTCCAGCCATATTCTACCTCCATGATGTTCTACTATTTCTTTGCAGATGGGTAATCCCAATCCGGTTCCTTTTGGTTTATCAGTTAGTGTATCTCCACCCACCTGTTTGAATTGTTCAAACACAGCTGCAAAATCTTCTGCGGCAATTCCAATACCTGTATCGCTGATGCTGACCATTATTTCATCTTTCTCATGGTAAACACTGCAGGTAATAGAACCCTTATCAGTAAACTTTACTGAATTGGAAATAAGATTAATGATAACCTGTATCAACTTATCCCTGTCACCGGTTATATCAGGAAGATCAGCATCAATTTTTTTGATCAGCTTCAATGCTTTTTGATCAAATAAAGAAGTGGTGGCTGCCATAGCTCTTTCTGCCACTTCGCTCATAGAAACATTTTCCTGGTTCCATTCCATTTTACCGGCTTCAATTTTTGCCAGATCAAGTACATCATTTATCAGGTGTGTTAATCTTTCTCCTTCAGAAATAACTACATTAAGATTTTCAGAAATTTGTTTAATCGTCTTTCCTGTTTTTATATCTGATTTATCTACAATAGGAAATATTTTTTCATCTAATCTTTTCCTGATGATTTTTGCAAAGCCAAGTACAGAAGTTAGCGGTGTTCTTAATTCATGGCTTACGGTGGAAAGGAATGCACTCTTGGCATCGTTTGCTTTTTCGGCCAGTTTGCTTGCAGCTTCGGCTTCCATTTTAGCAAGTTTTACATCTTCAAAAAGTGTGGCATTGTTGATTGCTACACCAACAGAAGATGCAATGGTGGATAAAAGCCGCAGATCGTTTTCATTAAACCGGTTTTCATGTTCGGTGCTTTGCACACTCAGTACACCAAGTATTTCATCACCTGCCGGTATGGGAACACCGAGATAAGAAGAAGCAGGAATTCCCAGGCGTTGCAATCCAAATTGTTCCGTGAGTTCTTTCACGTCTTTATTAATCAGGAGCGGTTCTCCTGTTAAAAGAATTTTGGAGGTAAGGCCTTCGCCTAATTTCATGGGTGTAAGATCATCGCCGAACTGATAAGGAAAATAAATGATGTTGGTTTTTTGATTTAACAAAGCGAGATAAACAATATTTGCTTTAAATAAATTTTTCAACTGGTCGCCAACCATTTTTATCAAATCATCTGCATCTAATTGTGATGCCAGTGCCTTACTAATGCTGTTAACTGTACTTAACTCAGCAGCTCTTTGTTTTGATTCTGCAAGCAGCAGGGTGGTTTCATCAAAGAGTCTTGCATTTTCCAACGCAACACTCATACTGTTAGTAATAGTAGTAAGCAGCCGGAGATCGGAATCAGTGAATGCATTTTCCATATCCACATTCTGCAAACTGATGGAACCTTTTACAACCTCGCCTGCCAGCATGGGAACAAATACAGCGGATTTTGGAGGCTGCCCTGCAGTGACACCAGTGCCACCATGCAGCCTGGCTGTTTCTACATATTTTTCCCTGATGTCTATTGGTTTTTTTGTTTCAATGAGTGATTTATTTGCCCACATAAATGGACGTGGGTCAACTTTTAAAACAATTCCTTTTTCCTTTGCATATTGCCAGTGTTCAAAACCGGCGTCATGATCAAAAGTGCGGATTACCAATGTTTGTGTATCAGGAAACAATTCACATAAGCGATCACCAACAAGATTATAAATTCCCTTCATATCTAATTCTTTTGCCAAACCTTCCTGTACACTATTTATTACTGCAAGTTCTGCTGTACGTTGTTCGGTTTCTTTCAACAACCTGTTTGTTTCATCAAAGAGTCTTGCATTTTCCAATGCCACACTCATGCTGCTGGCTAATGTTTCCAGCAAACGTATATCGGATTCAGAAAATGCATTTTCAGTATCTATATTCTGAAGGCTTACATAACCTCTTATAATATTACCCGTAAGAAGGGGTACAAACAATAAAGACTTTGGCATTTGCGTAGCGGCAACTGCTGTTATTCCATATTCCTTTTTGGCTTGTTCTTCTGTTGAAATGTAAATGCTGTGTTTCTTATCAATCAGTAGTTGTCTGAGTTTGGTGATGGGCCTGGATTCAAGCTTAACTATTTCATTATTTTCAAAAACGTAATTGAAATGTTCTATCTTTTTATCAAGATCCATCGTGGCAATAATTACAGCCTGTGCATTAAAGAGATGTTGAACCCGATCCCCTACGAGATGATAAATACCCTCCATATCCAGTTCCTTAGCCAACCCATCCTGCACACTATTAATAACAGCCAATTCAGCTGTCCGTTGTTCGGTTTCTTTCAGCAAGCGGTTAGTTTCATCGAAGAGCCTTGCATTTTCCAATGCCACACTCATACTATTGGACAAAGTGCTTAGCAGCCGAACATCAGAAAATGAAAAAGCATTTT
>JANOJO010000300.1:0-5095 GCA_031418795.1 Bacteroidota bacterium
TGTGTTTTTATCTTTCGTCGTTAAATAAAATACGAATGCCAATATTAATGCTGCCGGTAAAAGGCGCATTCGTGTTTTTCAAAAGATAGTTATTTGGATAACCCGTAGTGGGTATATGAATTCTCGCCTCTGAATATACAAAGATTTCATAAGCCACCGGAAATTCCCAGCCGGCAGTAATATCAAATGAAAGTCTTTTAAAATCTCCTGAGCCACCGATAATATTATTTTGAACGGTGTATTGCAAAGTATCAACCGGCATAGAAAAAATATTGGATGCCGTGCCCAGGATTAAACCAAATCCCGCTGCGCCATAAAGATTGAACTGATCAGTTTTTTTAAAAGAACCCAGGAAGTATCTTTTTATGCCCACTGAAAGATGGCGCAATTTCATTTCGGCATTGTTGGTAAAAGAAATGGATTGCGGCTGGGTGGCAATTGATTTTGCTGTTGCATTTAATTTGCTGCTGTATTTGCCATTACTATGATAAGTGAACCAGGTGTAAAAACTATTTTTATCATCCACATGCCACTGGCCATGCAATGTTTGTCCAGCCACGGTGAAAGGTTGTTGCCCGTCAAAATTGTGAAGTACAGAAAAATCAGTAGCTACGCTAAATTTTACCTGTGCATGCAATACACTGCAAAAAACAAATGAAAGAATGAAAAGGAAATTGCTTTTTGTTTTCACATAGATTTTTTAAGCCATGAATGAACACGAATTTACACGAATGGGAATTTTAATAAGAAAAATTATGTTTGATATTTTAGTGTATGATCAAATCCTATGATCAGTTATTATTTAGTGTTCATTCGTGATTAGTTGCAGCAAACCAATCAATTTATTTTACCAGTTTCAATTCATTGATAAGATGGGATGCGCCACCCAGTTTATCAATACACCAGAGTACATAACGTATATCCACACAAATGGTGCGGTTAAGATCTTTATCAAAAGCAATTTTATGACTCAGCGCTTCATAGTTGCCGTCAAATGCAAGACCAAGTAAATTTCCATTTGCATCCAGCACCGGCGAGCCTGAGTTGCCACCCGTAATATCATTTGTTGTAATAAAACATACCACCAGGTCTTTTCTTGTTTTGTCAATGTATTGTCCATAATCTTTTTTCTTTGCCAGTTCTATTTGTTTTGCAGGCAAATCAAATTCATAATCACCGGCTTTGTATTTCTGCATCACACCATTCATGGTGGTTATATAATCATAAAGCACTCCATCCCGTGGTTTATAACTTTTTACATTACCAAAACTTACCCGCATGGTTTGTGATGCATCCGGGTATAGCATTTTTGCTTTCACCGTATCCATTTCCAATATTCCTTTCAGGTACAGTCTGCCCAGATCAATATTTTTTGTTGTGAACTGTTGAAATTTTGTAAGGTATTTACTTTGGTAATTTATAAGAAATGCACTTGCATGTGCATAGGCAGGATCATCCTGCAGCACAGCACCATCAGGATTTTTTATAAAGGCTTTCCATTTTGCTTCATCAAAAATCATTGTCTTTTCAAAAACATGCGCCGCATATTTTTTATAAGTCTGCTCATCATCCAAATTTCCATAAGCTTCTACTTGTGTGCGGTAAAAATCAATTGGGTGTTGCTGCTTATCAATATCCTGGTAAAACATCTTCGTCACATCTGCCAGTATCTTTTGATCAGATGTTTTGTTTTCATTTTCAAGAAAAGTTTCTCTTGCTTTTACAGCTTCATCCAATGCTTTTCTAATATCAGCAGCCGTTTTTCCCTGCTGCACCAGTGCCACTTCTATCTGCTGCAGGCTGCCTGCAAATGCAAGTAATGGCGATCCTATTATTCCTTCATTTATATACACCCGGTGTTTTGAATAAGGCATCCATTCTTTATAAGCTTTGGCCCAATCATCAAAAATTGTGGCATATTCTTTTTTCCCTTTTGCCCAGTTAATAAATGCGTCTTCTGTTTTTTTCTTCTGGTCAAATACATTGTATTTTATCAGCTGTTTACTTTCTCCATCATAAAATTTCCAGTAGTTGGCAATAGTAGAGTAATCAGAAGCTAATTTCAGTTTAGTGGCTTCATCTTTTTTCATTTCTTCCAGCATATACTTTAGCCGCATGTCACGCAGCTTCACTAAGGTGGGATTATCAATATCCACTTTTTGTTTTATGCCATACGATGTTTCGTAGCGGTTAGTGCTGCCGGGGTATCCATATGTCAATGCATAATCACCATCTTTAAACCCTTTGATGGATACAGGTAAAAACCATTTTGGTTTCAGTGGAATATTTTCTTCGCTGTATGCAGCAGGCTTTCCTTCCTTACTCATATACACACGAAAAACTGAAAAGTCGCCGGTATGCCGTGGCCATTCCCAGTTATCAGTATCACCGCCAAACTTGCCTACACTTTCCGGCGGTGCGCCCACAAGGCGAACATCTTTGTACCGATGATAAACAAAAAGTAAAAACTGGTTGCCTTTAAAAAGACTGCTGACCCTTGCTTCCATACTCTGAGACAGATCAGAAAATTTTGCATTCAGATTATTCAATACTCTTGCCTGTCTTTGTATTCTTTCAGCGCCGGTCATTCCTTTTAATGAATCCATCACCATGGCAGTTACATCTTCTATTTTTAAAAGAAACTGTACGGATAGTCCTGATGGAATTTCTTCCCCATTATTTTTTGCATAGAAACCATCCCGCAGGTAATTATGTTCTACTGTACTTGCAGAGGCAATAACATCATAGCCGCAGTGGTGGTTGGTAAAAATCAATCCACGGCTGCTTACAATTTCTCCCGTGCAACCGCCACCAAAAATAACAACAGCATCTTTTATGGAGGGTTTGTTGATGCTGTACAATTGTTCTTTAGAAAGTTTCAGCCCCCGCTTCACCATATCGTTGTACACCTGCTGACCCAGCAACAGTGGCAGCCACATGCCTTCATCAGCAATTGTTTTTATTAATAAACTAATTACTAAAAAAGCGGTGAGTAAAAATTTTTTCATGCTTAAATTATTTTGATAAACAAACCTACGCAAAAAAAAGAAGTGTAATCAAAATGCTGCTGATGAAGAAATCAATTTACATTTGAATTCTAAATTATATAAAATGATAACAACAACAACTCCCAATATTGAAGGAAAACAAATTGAACAATACCTGGGCATCGTTTCTGCAGAAGTAATAATTGGCGCCAATGTTTTTAAAGACATCATGGGTGGTTTAAGGGATTTTTTTGGTGGCCGCAGCGGTACTTATGAAAAAGTAATTGATGAGGCACGCAGCAATGCAATGAGTGAACTGATACAAAGAGCCCAGGCGATGGGAGCCAATGCTGTTGTAGGAATTGATCTTGATTTTGAAACGGTGGGCAGTGGCGGCAGCATGATGATGGTGATTGCAACCGGCACAGCGGTGAGAGTGAGTTAGTTTTTTAGTTCAGAGTTCGGAGTTCGGAGTTCAGAGTTGGGAATTCGGAGTCAGGTGGTCGTAACCCAAGACTTTCAAAAAAGCAATTACGGATTTTGATTTATTAAGAATGAAACTTAAAAACCGGTCTCATCAGCCGGGTTCCAGAATAGTTTTTCAAATTCCACCACTTTATCATTCTTCACTTTTATTCCTTCTTTCTTTAGCAGATTTTCCATTTGAGTTGGTGTGGTAAAATGAAATTTGCCGGTAAGCATGCCATTACGGTTTACAACCCGGTGTGCAGGCACTTTTGGTTTTACTCGGTGTGCACCATTCATGGCCCAGCCTACCATACGTGCAGAAAGTTTGGTACCAAGTGCAACAGCAATTGCGCCATAGCTTGTTACCCTTCCTTTTGGAATCTGCCTTGCAACTTCATACACCAACTCAAAAAAACTTTCTTCTTTTTTGCCGGAAGGTTTTACAGATTTTAACCTGCCGGCCGGCAAGGCAGGTTTATGTGATGTTTTTTTATTTGCTGACATGCAATGAAGATAAAAAATTATTCAGGAGTTTCTTCAAAGCCCCCTTTTGGAACATCCCGATTATTTCGGGAAGGGGAATTGCCTGCAGGTAGGCAAGGTTTTGGGGTTACATTTTCATAATTGTAAGGACAATGCAGACAACCCAGTCCGCAGCAAATCCCTTTTTCAAGATGGTATTGTTTTGTAAAAACCATATTGCCGTCATCATTTATATAAAAATGCGTTCCCTCAATCAGTTCCTGCTGCTTCATATTCTTTTAAGTATTGTTGAAAATCTTTATCCAATTCTTTTCCAGGTAAATTTTCCGGGAAAGAAAATTTAAGATAATGAATGCGGTTGCTGCCGGCAATATCAAGTGATTCGTAGTGAGTTTTTATTTTAAGTTCTTCAGCTATGTTTGGATTTTTATAAACATCATCCATATCTTCCAACAAGCCACAACCATATTTTTCTATAACGGTTTTTGTAAAAGAATACAGGACAGGGCTGTCAGTTTTTAAATGGATAGTACCACCTGGTTTTAAAATTTGTTTGTACAGCCGTAAAAATTTTGGATGCGTTAATCTTTTTTTCGCTTTTCCTGTTCTCAACTGAGGGTCAGGAAAAGTAATCCAGATTTCTGCTACTTCGTTTGCAGAAAAATAATCAGTGATCTGATCTATATGAATTCTGAGAAAGGCTGCGTTTTTAATTTTTTGCTCTAAACATTTTTTTGCACCCACCCATATCCTGTTTCCTTTCAGATCAATGCCAATAAAATTTTTTAGCGGAAATAAACCAGCAAGGCCAACCGTGTATTCTCCTTTGCCACAGGCAAGTTCAAGTGTTAGTGGATTATCATTTTTAAAAAAATTATTCCAATTACCTTTTATGCCTTCCGGGTACTGAAGCACATTGGGAAAAGATTTTAATTCTTCAAAGCGGATAAGTTTTTTTTGACCCATGGCGGGCAAAGTTATTAAAACAAAAAAGCCTTTCCGTAAAAACGAAAAGGCAAAACAATCACATGAGAAAAATGTGGCTGTAGGGGGAGGGCTCGAACCTCCACGAGGCAGTTAGTTGTAGCACAAAGTTCAGTGGTCGACCCTGGTCGAATCATACACCGAAGTGTACGAGACGGCTCTATGCTATATTT
>JANOJO010000301.1:0-2795 GCA_031418795.1 Bacteroidota bacterium
GCAACATTGTATTCTGTTGTTGCTCCATTAAAGAATCTCCTGGAAGCAGCCAGTTTATTTTCTATATCACTTAGTTCCTCCTGCAACTGAAGAAAATTCTGATTTGCTTTTAAATCGGGATAAGCTTCTACCTGTACTTTCAATCCCTGCAGGGCAGAGCTTAGTTGTTGTTCGGCCACAATTTTATCATCAATAGTTTTTGCGCCCATTGCTGCTGACCTTGCTTCGGTAACCTTCATCAGCACTTCTCTTTCATGGCCGGCATAGCCTTTTACTGTTTCTACTAACTGAGGAATTAAATCGTGCCGCTGGCGCAATTGCACATCAATATCTGCAAACGCATTTTGACGGCGGTTTCTTAAACTCACTAATCGATTGTACAAGCTGACTAACCAAAGAGCAAGAATGGCGATAATTACGAGGAAGATTATGAATCCCATATTAATTGTTTGAAAATAAAATTACAGAAAAAGCAGCTTCTTTTTGCTTTAATTTCTGCCAGCCTGATTTTTTTTCTTACTTTCCCAAAATAATTTTTGTGTATGCGCATAGCTCCGTTCCTGGTTTCCTCAATTGTTACAGCCGGTTTAATATTTGCCTTGAATAAAAAATGGGGAAGCATACCTGCCATGGGCAAGTTTTTAAGCCCCCAGTTTGGCATCTGGCAAAATGCAGAACCAACAGATGAAGATTTTTCGGCAGACAAAAAATTAGCCGGGCTAAGTGGAAAAGCTGAAGTGATTTTTGATGAAAGATTAGTGCCGCACATTTTTGCTGATGATGATGGTGATGCATGTTTTGTACAAGGATGGCTGCATGCAAAATTCAGGTTATGGCAAATGGAATTTCAAACACATGCTGCTGCAGGCAGGGTAAGTGAAATAATTGGAGAACGTGCCATCAATTTTGACAAAACAAAACGCAGGCTGGGCATGGTGTATGCCGCAAAAAAATTAGAAAAAGAAGTGGAGGCAAATCCATTTACAAAAAATGCAGTTGATAATTATACAGCAGGCGTAAATGCCTACATCAGTTCTTTAAAAGAAAGTGAACTGCCAATAGAATATAAACTGCTGGATTATAAACCGGAAAAATGGACCAATTTAAAAACCGCTTTGTTTATAAAACAAATGACAGAAACACTTGCCGGTGCCGTTGATGATTTAATGCTTACATCTGCAAAAGGTTTTTTCAGTGATGATGAAATCAAACTGCTGTTTCCACAGGTTTCAGATTCATTAAGCGCCATCGCTCCAAACGGAACTGTGTTTGCACCTCCTTCTATTGTTCCTGTAAAACCAGCCTCTGCTGATTCAATTTATCTGGGTAAAAAAGATACTGCACAATTAGCCGATTTGTTTTTGCCTGATAAAGATAACGGCAGTAATAACTGGGCAGTGGCTGGCAGTAAAACAAAAAGCGGCTCACCCATTCTTTGTAATGATCCGCATCTTGAACTTTCATTTCCTTCCATCTGGTACGAAATGCAAATGACAACTTCTACCATGAATGCGTATGGCGTAAGTTTTCCGGGCATACCGGGTATTGTCATTGGTTTCAACGACAGTATTGCTTTTGGTTTTACCAATTCACAACGTGATGTAAGGGATTATTATCAAATAAAATTTAAAGATGATAGTAAACAACAGTACTGGTTCAATAACGAATGGAAAAATTCGCAATTAGAAATTGAAACTATTTTGGTAAAAGGAAAGCATGCAGTTTATGATACAGTTGCTTATTCAGTATTTGGACCGGTGATGTATGACAACAGTTTTCCTGCTGATACAAATAGTACAGATAATAATCTTGCAGTACGCTGGGCAGCACACGAATCATCCAATGAACTTTTAATGTGGTACTATCTTGACCGTGCAAAAAACTATGATGATTATTACAATGCCATTCAATATTTCACCTGCCCGGCGCAGAATATGATTTTTGCTTCGAAGAAAGGAGATATAGCTATTTGGCACCAGGGAAGAATGCCTGCTTTATGGGAAAGACAGGGAATTTATGTGATGCCGGGTTACGATAGCAGTTATATGTGGCAGGGATTTATTCCACGGGAAGAAAATCCTCATTCAATAAATCCTGAAAGAGGATTTGTAAGCAGCGCCAATCAACGGCCTGCGGACAGTGCCTATCCATATTTTATTCCCGGCAATTATGATTTGTACCGCGGCATTACTATCAATAATAAATTAGCCGCCATGAATGGCATTACGCCGCAGGATATGATGAACCTGCATAATGAAAATGATAATTCCATGGCAGCTATGTTCCGGCCGGTTTTATTAAAATACGTTGATGAAACCAAATTAAATGAAGGCGCAAAAAAAATGCTTGATATTTTAAAAACCTGGAATCTTAAAAATGATTTTGAAGAAAAAGGGCCTACAGTTTTTCATACATGGTTTGACAGTCTTGAAGTTTTAATTTGGAATGATGAATTAGTCAAAACAAATATTAATGGTTTTTATCCTGCGGATAGAACATTGGTGGAAGCCCTGCTGCGTGACAGCGCATTTAAATACATTGATAATATTTCTACCCCACAAACAGAAACTCTTTTTGATGTAGTAACTGAAGCTTTGCAAAAAGCAAGCCTTGCTTTGGAGGCTTTAGATAAAGAAGGCAAATTGGTTTGGGGCAAAAATAAAAACACAACGGTTTATCATTTATTAAGAAATTCTGTGATGCCATTTGCAAGAACGGGTTTACCAATTGGCGGGGGCAAGCATATTGTAAATGCAACGCAACATAGTCACGGGCCCAGTTGGAGAATGATAGTA
>JANOJO010000302.1:0-1604 GCA_031418795.1 Bacteroidota bacterium
TGTGTAACCAAAGAACAGATTGATGAAGGATTGGCGATCATCAGCGAAGCGATAAAAATAGCAGACGAAAACGTAAGCCCCACCTAAATCCTCCCCCGGGGGAGGACTTTTAAAGTTCAATATTTTGAAGTGTATGCTGAGTAGTAGAATGTAGAACTTATTGTTAAGTAAAGAACATATGTAAATGTGGAAGAATAAAAGTTTGGAGGAAGTACAAAGCACCGCTCCCTCTCTACGGGAGAGGGAGATGGAGGGTGAGGCCTCTCTCATCAACGAAGACCTTGCACCCATTCCTCAAGACAAAAGAACATGGGGAACATGGAACTACGCTGCTTTATGGATTAGCATGAGCCTGTGTATTCCTACATACATGCTGGCCAGTTCATTGATTGAAGGCGGTATGAACTGGTGGCAATCGATCCTCACTATATTTATTGGCAACACCGTTGTTTTAATTCCTATGATATTGAACGGACATGCCGGTGCTAAATATGGAATTCCTTTTCCGGTTTTTGCAAGAGCAAGTTTTGGAACTAAGGGCGCAAATATTCCAGCTATGTTAAGAGCCATCGTTGCTTGCGGCTGGTTTGGTATTCAAACCTGGATCGGCGGATTTGCCATTTACCAGATGATGAAACTCTGGATTCCTGCATTGACAACATTGCCACAAATATTTCCTGATTCATTCGGATTACAAACCGGTCCTGCTATTTGTTTTTTACTTTTCTGGTTGCTGAATATGTGGGTTGTTTATTTAGGTGTTGAAAGCATCAAAAAATTATTGGTATTTAAAGCGCTCTTTTTGCCATTAGCTGCACTGGCTTTATTATTCTGGGCAATCAATGCAGGCAATGGTTTGGGACCAATACTTTCGCAGCCTTCAAAATTATCCGGCCCTGCATTTTGGGCATATTTTTTTCCGGCATTAACCGGTATGGTTGGTTTTTGGGCAACACTTTCATTGAATATTCCGGATTTTACCCGCTATGCAAAAAGTCAGAAGGCACAGATCAACGGACAAATAATCGGCCTGCCTCCATCCATGACCTTGTTTGCATTTATTGGTGTGGTGGTAACATCTGCAACCTTTATTATTTATGGCGAAACCATTTGGGATCCGGTTGTACTGGCTGGTAAATTTGAAAATAAATTATTGGTAAGTGTTGCTATGATTGCTGTCGCTATCTCAACCCTGGCAACAAATATTGCTGCCAATATTGTTAGTCCGGCGAATGATTTTGCAAACTTATCTCCTAAAAAAATAAATTTCAGAATTGGTGGATATATAACAGGTGTAATTGGTATTTTGATCTTCCCCTGGAAATTAATTTCAGATCCCAATGGTTATATTTTTACCTGGCTCATTGCTTACTCCAGCTTATTGGGCCCGGTGGGGGGTATTATGATCGCTGATTATTATTTTATCCGCAAACAACAATTGAATGTAACAGAACTATATCAACACAAAGGACGATATGGGTTCAACAATGGATTTAATCTAGCAGCTATTATTGCGTTGCTTGTTGGCATCATTCCAAACATCCCGGGCTTTTTGTTACAGGTAAAATTGGTTTCTTCAACTGCATTCGCTGTTTGGATATCTG
>JANOJO010000303.1:0-2918 GCA_031418795.1 Bacteroidota bacterium
CGCTGCTATTGTTGCAGGAAAATATTCCAACCAAAGCCAGTACTGCTGCACTCAATAAAAGTTTTGGAGAAAAGAAATTTGATTTCATTTGAATTGATTTTTTAAAATACATTTTTGTAAAATGGTTTTATCGTTCTGAAATAAGTTTATCCATTGTTGCTGACTTCGGAAAAGCGACAGAAAAAATTTCAGCCACCATAGGTTTTTTTTGAGCGTCTCCTGATGGCGTCAGCAGATTTCTTTTCTGTTAATGTTTCAGGTGTAATACTTTTTTTATCAGAAGGAGGATGGGGAAAGCCCGGATAATCCTGATCAATATGCTCATCGGGGTTTTGATGCACCTCTTCTTCTTTTTTTATTGGGTTTGCTTTTGCAGCCATCTTTAATCTTTTTAATATGCTTGATTGTTTTGTACCTGTCTGCCTGCAACTATGACGATTGAAGAAATAATTTCTATGAATTTTTAAGATATAAAGGTCAGCTGTTTTATACAGGTAAATGTTATACAAATGCGGAAATACATTATAACATTCACACTTTTTTTCTATCGGTGTCTTACAAATAATCTGCTCCGAAGGAGTCCTTTGGACAATAAAAGGAAACTGTCAGCGAGTCCCTTCAGAGAAAAAAATAATTAATAGATTTACAAAAAACTGAACTATGAAATTTATTTCTCTTCAACCCTTCGTTCCTTCAGGCAACGATTTTGAAGCATCCAAACAATTATTTCAGGAATTGGGCTTTACCATTAATTGGGATGCAGGTGACTATACTGGTTTTCAAAGAGACGATTGTAAATTCATTTTACAGAAATACAATAACAAAGAATTTGCTGAGAATTTTATGATCAGCGTCGGGGTGAGCAACGTTGATGAATTCTGGAATGAAGTAAATGAAAAAAAGTTGCCCAAAAAATATGGTATCCATTTAGGCAATCCAACTGACGAGCCTTATGGCAGGGAAGTCAATATTATTGATATTGCAGGAGTATGCTGGCATTTTGTTCAACAATAAAAGAAGCCAATACCAATATTTTGCCCAGTTCCTCCGCCCTGGTTCGTGTCCGTAGTTAAATAAAAAAATTAAGAGACCCCAATGCGTGCCTGTCCCGCCTTTTGCGGTGGTTTCCACGCATTGGAACTAACATCATAAAACAGGCCCGTGAAGACACGAACCCCAGCCGCAGAAAATGTTCAAATGTTTTTACCTGGTTAATAATTTTCTTCCATTGGCAGAGAAAGAACTTCCTTTTCATTAAGCATCTTTCCTTCCATACAAATAAAATACCCGCCAGCATTCAGGTATTGATTACGAAAATCTTCTTCAATTTGATATAAATCCTTTAAAAAATTATTGACAGGTGATTTAAAAATATTAGCATAACAGGCTATTTTATCATTTGCCTCAAATAATCCTTTAAGAAGAGAAATGCCTCCCGTAAGACATTCTTTTTTCTCACTATAAATATTTTTCAAAAAATTATGCAGGGAAATAAAATTATCCTTAATCGGATAGAGTTTAAGCGGTAATGGATATATAGCGTTCATATAAAAAGGTTTTTTATTACACCATAATATTGTGCCAAAACAGTCATCTCTTTATAAATGACCATGTATTGTGGAAAACTAAAACGTTTTTTTTGCTATGGCACATAGTTTTTATTTGATAAGCAGATTAATTTTGTCCTTATCACAATCATTACTTCCCGCTTACTTTTTTAATAATAAATCATTTCCTTTTACTTCGTAACGGTTGATATTGCTCAATGTGGAAACAAAAACATTTTCAAATTCAATATCACCACAGCTCATTTTTCAGTCACCCCGGAGTCTTACAAATAATCTGCTCCGAAGATCACGAAGGACTCCAGCGGAGCAGAATATTTTATTCACTATTACTGAAGTGTTGTTTTAGTAACCTCTCATTTATTCAGATCTGTATAAACAACAGCATGTCCATTCATTACTATTATTTCTGATACACCATTCTTAATAACCGTTACATGATACAATTCTTCATTCCCTGTTGACAATCTTTTTGTAATACTATATAAATTGTTTCCATAAGTATTGATCGCATTTATGATCACTTCTTCAGACACAAATGTATTAAGCACAGGCAATGATGCCCTGAAGCTTTCGCCTCTCATCATATACCAGGGCTGTGTACTATAATAAACACGAACTATCCTGTTATCATCAGTTTTATATGTTGCATACCACCAATCATTGGTATTAGGCATCCATATTACTGTGGTGGCAGTTGGATAACCTGCCTGGAAATTTGCACGAATAGTAGTTGGCACTTGTGAACTATAATCAAAATCGATAGTAGTAGTTTTATACACCACGACTTCCTGTGCACTTACCGTATAAGTAGCGGCAAGGATCATTGTTGCGAAAAATAATTTTTTCATAATTAAAATTTTAAAAAGGTTAAACAATTTTTTTTCATTATCTGTTGAATGAAAAATATGCTGCAAAGCTCTGCATGTTTAACAGCGTAAGTGTTATACAACTTTAGAAATAAGTTGGATGATTCACACATCGCTGATGCTGGTAGCTTTTTAGTTTTGGGGTCTTACAAATAATCTAAAGAAAAAAAATATCTGCGTGGAGTCTGAATAACACAGGCAAACTATGCAAGGCGACCTTCTCAATGTTTATATAAATAAAAAGAGCCGCCAATGCAGCTCTTAAATTTTAAAAAATAAAAAAGGATCAGTTAAGTGCTGCTTCCTTTTTTCTTTCGGGCAAGCCAATTGCAGCCGCTTCATTTACTTCATAACAAAAATTAGTGGCAATACCCTCTGTTGCTTTATCAAGGAATTGTTGAAGTTCATCAACACACCCAGCTTCCCAAACACAGGTGCCGGTTTTACCATCCTGGGATGGAAAAACAGAATGAACGGTGGTGCC
>JANOJO010000304.1:0-2863 GCA_031418795.1 Bacteroidota bacterium
GGATTTCATATAATTCTGCAATCCATCCACCTTTTCCTTCAGCCACTGTTAAGCCATGGGTAAGAGCAGCTGCAACAGTACCTGCTACCAATCCCCAGAAAGCGCCATGACCTGTTGTTCTTTTCCAAAACATGCCCAATAGAAATGTTGCAAACAACGGACCATTTACGAAACTAAAAACAAGTTGAAGAAAATCGTTGATATTATTAAAGCTCTTAGCGACATATGCTGTCATAATTGAAAGCAGGATGCCGGCAATAGTAATCACTTTGCCCACCTGTAAATAATGCCGGTCAGATTTATTTTTTATAAAATAAGCCTGGTAAATATCAAATGTAAAAACGGAATTGAAAGCTGTTACATTTCCAGCCATTCCACTCATGAACGAGGCCATCAATGCAGTAATACCCACACCCAGCAAACCACTTGGATAATAATGAGCAATTAATGAAGGTAGCGTCATGGTATAATCAAGCCCGCCATCTTCAGCTACAGGAATACTAAAACCTTTTGATTGCAGGGCAGGCGTCATTAATGCAATTGCTATAATACCCGGTAATACTACAATCAATGGCATCAGCATTTTTGGCAATGCGGCTACAATTGGAGTACGCTGTGCAGCATTCATGTTTTTTGCAATCATGGCTCTTTGTACCACTAAAAAATCTGTACACCAGTAACCAAATGACATCACAAACCCAAGCCCGAATATCAGTGACATAAAATTCAGTCCCATCGGGTTTGATTCTGCGTTTCCCATATATTTCCATGCATGTGTAAGTTCAGGTTGTAATTGTGCTTTGATATTTGCCCAACCACCTGCATCCTGCAAAGCAACTATTACCAGCGGGGAAAGCCCAAGTACAATTAAAAAGAATTGCAGCACTTCATTATAAACGGCACTGGTAAGCCCGCCCATAAAAGTATAAATCATAACAATGCCGGCGGCAATCCATATAGAAACATCAAAATCCCATTTCAAAATAACTTCTAACAATTTAGCCAATGCAAATAATGAAATACCTGAAGAGAATACCGTCATGGCCGCAAATGAAATGGCATTCAGCCCTCTTGTTTTTTCATCAAAGCGCATACGGAGGTATTCAGGCACACTGCGTGCACGGCTGCCATAATAAAACGGCATCATAAACACTCCCAGGAAAACCATGGCAAATATGGCGCCTACCCAGTAGAAATGAACCGTCATGATTCCATACTTGGCGCCGGACGCTACCATACCCAGTACTTCCTGTGCGCCAAGATTTGCTGAAATAAATGCAAGACTTGTTATCCATAACGGGATACTTCTGTTGCTGGAAAGAAAATCTTTACTGGATTTAATTTTCCTTTTAATAATAAATCCAACCGCAATAACAAAGGCGAAATAAACAAGAATTATCAGGTAGTCAGCAATCGCAAGTTTCATTTCATTAGCATTTGGTCCTGCAAACCGGGGTCTAAAAAAAGTTCTGAAATGAAGATAGAACAAGTAATTTTAAGGTAATAATTTTATTTACCATGATAACAAATGAAAAAATCACCAACGGAAAAAATGCAAACCCGCTTGCAGGTCTTGATGAATGGGAAGAAGATGTGCTGCGCAGGTATCCTGATGCTGAAACTATTGCCGGATCAAAATCAACCGAAGAATTCAGAAACTATGATACGCCGGTCAGGGATACTGTACGGGAATTTTACCGGTTAAATCATACTTACCAGAGCTTTGATTTTGTACAGGGAAAAAGAAAAGAGTTTTTAAAATTTGATAAAAAAGAAATGCCGGTGTGGGATGCATTTAATTTTCTCAACCAACTGGTAGATGATTCTGATCCCGATACTGACCTTGACCAGTTTCAGCATTTATTGCAAACATCAGAAGCCATTCGTGCTGATGGTCACCCTGACTGGATGGTGCTGGTTGGATTAATGCATGATATGGGTAAAGTACTTTGTTTATTTGGAGAACCTCAATGGGCCGTAGTGGGTGATACTTTCCCTGTTGGTTGCGCATATTCCGATAAAGTTGTTTACCCGGAATATTTTAAAGACAATCCTGATTTTAAAAACGAATTATATCAAACTGAGACAGGTGTGTATGCAAAAAATTGCGGATTGCGCAACGTAAATATGTCCTGGGGGCATGATGAATATGTGTACCAGATGATGAAAGACCATTTGCCGGAGTCTGGTTTGTATATGTTACGTTATCATTCATTTTATGCATGGCATAGAGAAGGAGCTTATAGTTATCTGCACGATGATCATGACAGGGAAATGCTGAAATGGGTAAAACTGTTTAATCCTTACGATTTATATTCTAAATCTGCAACAGCACCTGATTGGAATGAATTGAAAGGATACTATACTGACCTAGTTGGAAAATATTTACCCGGAACTCTAAAGTTCTGATTGCGGGGAACAGAGTGACGAAATAATCTTCAGATTTTTTTTTATTCTTTTGCATCGTTGATCTCAATCCAGTAACCATCGGGGTCCTGCAGCCATATTTGTTTTACACCATCTGGCCGAATGTTTACTTTATTGTTTTTAGATCCTGTAAAATCTTCAAACCCGATATTTTTCTTTTTGAGCATATCTGTAAATACATCCATGGATGCCACGCTGAAACAAATATGATTGCCTTTAAAATATTCTTTTTTGTTTTCAGCACCTTCAATGATATGCATGGCATTGCCAGGGCCTATTCTCAGCCATTTATGTTTACCATCATGAAAAGGTTCAGGAATAGAATCCAGGCCAATTACATTTTCGTAAAAATCAACAGCACGATGCAGATCAACTACAAATATTGCAAGGTGATTAAATTTAGCGTTGTGGGTATTACCTGGTTGGCTGCAAGAAG
>JANOJO010000305.1:0-5871 GCA_031418795.1 Bacteroidota bacterium
ACTGCATTGATGAATACACAATGGGATTTGGTAAAACAGTAGAGCTTGTCATAGAAGGCAAACAGGTTTCCATTCGTGATTTTGGCCGCGGTATTCCGCTGGGTAAAGTGGTGGATGTGGTAAGTAAAATAAATACCGGCGCCAAATACGACAGTAAAGTTTTTCAAAAATCAGTTGGTCTGAATGGCGTAGGCAGTAAAGCCGTGAATGCACTAAGTAATTATTTTAAAGTAACTGCTTTTCGGGAAGGCAAAGAAAAAACGGCTGAGTTTGAAAAAGGATTTTTAATTAAAGAATATAAAGAAGCAAAGACCGGTGAAGAAAATGGTACGCTGGTTACATTCATTCCTGATGATACGGTTTTTAAAAATTTTAAATTTCATTCAGAATTTTTAGAAAATCAGATTTGGAATTATTGCTTCCTCAATGCGGGGTTGAAAATTAATTTCAACGGAAAAAGTTTTGTCAGCCGCAATGGTTTGCTTGATCTGCTGCAAAGAAAAACCAATGAAGATGAAATTCGTTATCCTATCATTCATCTGAAAGGTGAGGACATTGAAGTGGCGATCTCGCATACCAATGATTATGGCGAAGACATTTACAGTTTTGTAAACGGCCAGCATACTACGCAGGGCGGTACTCATCAGCAGGCATTCAGAGAAGCGTATGTAAAAACCATCCGTGATTTTTATAAAAAAGATTATGATGCATCAGATATACGAACAGGAATAGTGGCCGCAGTTTCTGTTCGGGTGGTAGAGCCGGTATTTGAAAGCCAGACAAAAACAAAACTTGGTTCTGCAAATATTTCTGAAGGCGGATTAAGTATGCGGCAGTTTATTGGTGATTTTTTTATGAAAGAGTTAGATAATTTTTTACATAAAAATCCAACTACTGCAGAAGAACTAAAGAAACGGATTGAACAAAGTGAAAGAGAAAGAAAAGAATTGTCGGGTATAAAAAAACTGGCGAATGAAAGAGCAAAGAAAGCAAACCTGCATAATAAAAAACTTCGTGATTGCCGTGTGCATCTGAATGATGAACCGCCGGCAAAAGGAAAAGAAGAATTTGCGGCTACACAAAATCTGACTACTGTTTTTATTACCGAAGGCGATAGTGCAAGTGGTTCCATCACCAAAAGCCGCAATGTTGAAACACAGGCGGTATTCAGTCTGCGCGGCAAGCCATTGAATTGTTTCGGCCTTACAAAAAAAGTGGTGTATGAAAATGAAGAGTTCAATTTATTGCAACATGCTTTGAATATTGAAGATGGTTTGGAAGGGCTGCGTTATAATAATATTGTAATAGCAACTGATGCGGATGTGGATGGTTTGCACATTCGTTTATTGCTGATGACATTCTTCCTTCAATTTTTCCCTGACCTGGTAAAACATAATCATGTGCATGTGCTGGAAACGCCTTTGTTCAGGGTGAGAAATAAGCAGGAAACAATTTATTGTTACAGTGAAGAGGAAAAAATTGCAGCTGTAAAAAAATTAGGAAGTAAACCGGAGATAACAAGATTTAAAGGGCTTGGTGAAATTTCGCCGGATGAGTTTGGACGTTTTATTGGGGCTGAAATGAAAACGCAGTTGATGAGTTTGGAAACCGGAGAACATATTCAGCAGTTGCTGGAATATTATATGGGAAAAAATACTATGGAACGGCAGGAGTTTATTATTGCTAATCTGAAAGTGGAGTTGGATAAGGTGGAGGAATTGAATTAATTAGTAATTAAAAATTAACAATTAATAATTCATGAAAGATGATAATGTCGTACTGGATAAGTCAGTTAAATTGGGAATAAAAATTAAGAATTAATAATTAAAAATTAATAATTCATGAAAGCAGATAATATCATACTTGATAAAACCTACAAGTTTGCATTGAGAATATTGAAGCTTTATTTGTTTTTAAGAAAGAAGAAAGTTGATAGTGGCCTATGTTCTCAATTATTGGATAGTGGAACATCGGTTGGAGCAAATGTTGAAGAAGGAATCGGCGGATCATCCAGGAAAGATTTTATAAATAAATTTCAAATTGCATATCGGGAAGCAAGAGAGACAAGATATTGGCTTATGTTATTGAAGGATGGAGAAATCATCGAAAAAAAACTGGCTGATTCGTTTCTTAAAGATTGCGAAGAAATATTAAAAATCCTCACATCAATTTTAAACTCTTCAAAAGGAGGGAAACCCTAATTATTAATTGTTAATTATTAATTCTTAATTGTTCTTGACCAAATTAGACATCATACGAAAAACCAAATCACTTTTTATGAAGTGGAGACTTCATGGAGTGATTGAGCCATTTACAGGATTGCTGCAAAACACTTATTTCATGAGTAAGTTGAGTAAGTGGCGCAGCAATACGAAAGTGAATGGATACAATGACTGGTACCAGGGCAGTTGGGATTATAACCGGAGGTATAATTTATATGAAGCGGTAAGTAAAGCAGAAAATCTTTCAAACACATCAATTGATTATTTTGAATTTGGAGTTTGCGGCGGACAGTCTTTTAAATGGTGGCTGGAACATAATAAAAATGCGGATTCAAAATTTTATGGCTTCGATACGTTTGAAGGATTACCAGAAGATTTCGGTCCATTTAGTAAAGGCTCAATGGCGGTAGCTTTGGAATCACTGAATATTTCTGATCCCCGTGCAGGTTTTTATAAGGGCCTTTTCCAGGATAGTTTGGTTCCATTTCTTGAGCAATATAAAAGCGGCAAAAAAAAACTCATTCACTTAGATGCAGATTTATTCAGCGCTACTTTATTTTCTTTATCGCAGTTATATCGTTTTTTGAATGATGGTGATATTTTATTATTTGACGAATTTGCAGTGCCGAAGCATGAGTTCATGGCATTTAAAATTTTTACCGAAAGTTTTTATCTGAACTATGAAGTAATTGGTGCAGCAAATAATTATTTGTTTTTAGCTGTTAAAATAAAAAAATAATTATGATACATATAGTATTTCAGCATGCTGATGTGCATGTGCTGACAGAAGCCATGAAATTAGACGAGACTTTACATGGTGAAGTAGTAGAAATAAAAGATGAATGGGGTGTGGGGCCATTGAAAGATTTGGATACAGAAGAAGGATGGAAAGCAAGACAAGACTGGTGGCGGCAATTATTAGCCGGTTCTCCTTATGGAGAAAAAATTGTTGGAACTTTTGATGACACGGAAACAGTAAAATCCTTAAAAGAAAAACTGGATACCGACACTGCATTGCAGGTATGGATTTGGCTCGGACAAAATCAGCATGATGTTACAGGTTATTTCTGGCTGATGCCTCAGTTGAAAAATTACCAGGGAAGAATTATGATTTTATTCCTGAACAATCTTCCATTTATCAATGAGAAAGGACAATTGTTTTATCCCACAAAAATTCATGATATTTTACCAAAGGAAGCATTGAAAGCAAAAAAACTGGCAAGACCAATTACGTTAAGCGAATTTGAAGTGGATCCTGATGAGTGGAAAAAACTGAGTGAAGAAAATGCTGCGGTTAGAATTTTGGAGGGTGGGAAAAAAATTGCCGGTAAAGAAGAATCGTTTTATGACGATGAGATTTTAAAAAACATAACTGGTGAATGGCAAAAGGCAACAAGGGTTTTATCCAACACACTTCACCGAATGAAAATAAAAACCGGAGATGTGTTCATCATGTGGCGGATGAAACAACTGATTGCCGCAGGAAAAATTGAAACAATGGGTGATGTGGCAGGCGGGTGGAAAGAGTTTGATGTGAGGAGGGGTGGAGTTATTACAGAGGAAGTTGTTGCAGAAGAAAATGTTCAATGAGCATTGAACATTGAGCATTGAACATTTAATTAATTGAAGAATGGCGAAGAGTAAAGAAAAATCACAAGTACAAAATAACCAGACAGGTCTTCACGGTCAGTACCGCACCTGGTTTTTAGATTATGCATCCTATGTAATATTAGAGAGAGCTGTGCCCGCTATTGAAGATGGATTGAAACCGGTACAGCGCCGCATACTTCATGCCATGAAAGAAATGGATGATGGCCGTTTTAATAAAGTGGCAAACGTTATCGGGCAAACCATGCAGTATCATCCGCATGGTGATGCAAGTATTGGTGATGCACTTGTAAATCTTGGGCAAAAAGATTTATTAATAGAAATGCAGGGTAACTGGGGCGATGTAAGAACGGGTGATGATGCAGCAGCGCCACGGTATATTGAAGGACGCTTAAGCAAGTTTGCATTGGAAGTTGCCTTCAATAATAAAACAACCGAATGGCAACTAAGTTATGATGGCAGAAAAAATGAACCGGTAACATTACCCATGAAATTTCCATTGCTGCTTGCACAGGGAGCAGATGGTATTGCAGTTGGACTGGCAACAAAAATTCTTCCTCATAATTTCTGTGAGCTGATTGATGCATCTGTAAAATATTTACGGGGAAAAAGATTTGAACTCTATCCCGATTTTCAAACCGGCGGGCAGATAGATGTGGATGAATACAACCAGGGTAAACGTGGCGGCAAGATAAAAGTGAGGGCACATATTGAAGAGGTGGATAAAAAAACACTGGCAATCCGAAGTGTGCCTTTCGGTGTTACCACTACGCAGTTGATGGATAGTATTGTGAAAGCAAATGAACAGGGAAAGATTAAAATAAAAAAAGTAACGGACAATACGGCTGCTGATGTGGAAGTGCAGGTTGATCTGGCTCCCGGCATTTCTTCAGACATTACAATTGATGCATTGTACAAATTTACTGACTGCGAAATTTCTATTTCTCCTAATGCCTGCGTCATTGTTGAACAAAAGCCGCAGTTTCTTGGTGTAAATGAACTGCTGAAACTTTCTGTTGATAAAACAAAAGATCTGCTGGAATGGGAATTAAAAATAAGATTGAATGAGTTGCAGGAGAAATGGCATTACACTTCTTTAGAGAAAATTTTCTTTGAAGAAAAAATTTATAAAGAGTTAGAGAAAAAACATGCCACCTGGGATAAAGTAATTGAAGCAATTGACGAAGCATTCAAACCATATAAGAAAATTTTAAAAAGAGAAATTACAAAGGAAGATATTATTAAGCTCACAGAAAAACCAGTAAGAAGAATTTATAAATTAGATATTGATGATTTGAATGATCAGATAAAAGGACTTGAAGAGGACATTAAAAATGTAAAGAATGATTTGGCAAATCTTGTTGACTACGCTGTTGCCTATTATGAAAATCTGTTGAAAAAATATGGCAAAGGCCGGGAAAGGAAAACTGAAATAAAATCAATCGAGGTGATTGAAGCAAAGCATGTGGCTATTGCCAACACAAAACTGTACATGAACCGTGAAGAAGGTTTTATCGGCACAGGATTAAAGAAAGATGAATTTGTTTGCGACTGTAGTGATCTGGATGATATTATTGTTTTTGCCAAACGTGGAATTATGAAAGTGGTGAAAGTGGGAGAGAAGCAATGTATAGGCAAGGATATTTTATATGCCGCCATTTTTCAAAAGAATGATGAACGTACCACTTACAATATGATCTATGCTGATGGCAAAGGAGGAAAAAGTTTTGCAAAACGATTCAATGTTACCGGCGTTACAAGAGATAAAGAATATGATTTAACCAAAGGCGATGAAAAAAGCAAAGTGCATTACCTGAGCATAAATCCAAATGGAGAAGCGGAAGTGGTGAAGATTGTATTAAGTCCCAGTTGTGCTGCACATAAAAAAGAACTGGAATTTAATTTTGCAGAACTGGAAATTAAAGGACGAAGCAGTATGGGAAATACGATTACAAAATATCCCATCAAATCAGTACGGTTAAAAGAAGCGGGCAAGTCAACCATTGCCGGAAAAAAATTATGGTATGATAACCAGTTTGGC
>JANOJO010000306.1:0-3584 GCA_031418795.1 Bacteroidota bacterium
ATATCCCGAAATTCCATCGCATCCAAAAACATTCCTTTGGTTTTATTTTCAAACACCACTTTCCAGGTTTCGCCACCATCGGTTGTTTTTAAAATATATGCCGGTTCTTCAATGGCCATGATGATGGCTGTGTTTGCATCAAAGGCTTCAATATCCCGGAAATCTTTTTTTTCAAATCCTTTTACCGTCATCCATTTCCAGTTTTTTCCACCGTTGGTTGATTTACCCACCATGCCATTGCTGCCGCTTACCCATACTACATTGTTGTTAACAACAGATAATCCACGAAGGCTTGTTTTAATCCCGGTATGAATGATTTCTACTTTGGGTAATTTTTTGCGCTGGGAAAAGGAATTGATGGAAATGCCAATCAGGAATAAAAAATGGATAGATAATAATAGCCCCTTGTTTTTTATTTGCATAAATAATTTTGTTTCACCTTATAAATTTTGATTCTATTTTATAAATGTAGAATTATTGAACCACATAGGCACATAAGTCACATAGAAAATACACACATAGGAATTTATTTTGAATGCTATGTGATCCCGGTAGCTATCGGGACTATGTGCCAATGTGGTTCAAGATAAAAAATCAGAAAAGAATATGTTTGTTTTTTTGAATAAAGATCAAAATGCTTTTTTCTCTGCAGATTTTAATTTTGGCAGAATGAAATTATCCAATGGACTTTTTTGTGCAATCATTTTTTCAATGTCTTCCACTTTTCTTGGTGCAAAGACAGAAAGAAGTTCATAACCATCCTGGGTAATCAGGGCATCATCTTCAATTCTTACTGCAATGCTCCACCATTTTTTATCGCAGTTACTGCCAGGCTGAATATAAATGCCCGGTTCAATGGTGATGACCATATCTTTTTTCAATGTTTTGTAAGAACCGCGGTCGTGTACATCCATACCTATATGATGACCCAGGCCGTGAGGAAAATATTTTCCAACTTCATTTCTGTTTTTAATTATGCCCAGGTTCAGCAGGCCGTCAGCAATAATATCTCTTGCCGCCCTGGAAGCATCGTTCCATTCAGATCCGTTTTTTAAAGTTTTAAATGCGGCTTCCTGTGCTTCATATACTAAATTGTAAATAATTTTTTGTTCGTTTGAAAATTTTCCATTGGCGGGTACCGTCCTCGTTACATCTGCAGTATAGCCGTGGTATTCTGCACCCACATCCATCAGGATAAGTTCATTGCCCGATTTTGTTTTATTGTTTTCAGTATAATGCAGTACGCATCCGTTTTTACCTGCGCCAATAATGGAAGGATAGCCCACATATTCAGCCCCATATTTTTTATGTATGTACTCATGAAGTCCCTGAATTTCCATTTCACCCATTCCCGGATGTACGGTTTTCATTACTTCATTTTGTCCCTGGCAGGAAATTTCCACCGCCTTGCGAAGCAGATCAATTTCTTCAGGTGTTTTTATTTCACGCAGGTCGCCGGTAAGGTTCCAAAACATTTCAACATCAAATCTTTTATCCTTTTTGATTTCAGCAGGAATGGATGCTTTTGTTTTTGTAATTTCTATAAGGTCAGAAAGTTCATCCTGTTCTCTTGCATTATCAGCAATATCTTCAGGAAAATTATCAAGTATGATTTTATCAAATTTTGAAAAATCTAAGGTGTAGTTTTTATAATCACTGCCATTGAAAGCCTGTGTAAACCCAAGTTTTTCTTTAGCTCCTTCTGTGCCCAATCTTTTTCCTGTCCATTGCTCGGCCCGTGGATCTTTTTTCTGTACAAAAATTATTTCTTTGTATGTACTGCCATCCTTATTTTTTTGTTCTTCTTTAAAAATAAGAAGCATGGAGTTTGCTTCTTTGTACCCGCTGAAATAGTACATGTCAGGATTCTGGTGATAATTATATTCCACATCGTTGCTGAATGTACGGGTGGGATAAGCAAATACAATAAAAACAGAATTATCCGGCATTAATTTACGCAGCGCTTCGCGGCGGCCTGCATGAAATTCTTTAGTTAAATAATCTTTTGGCAAATCATCATCCTGCGCAAGAAGAATAACGCAGGGAAAGAAATAAAATAAAAATGCGATAAGAATTTTTGCCTGATTTTTTTTCATAAAAAAATAATTAAATGAATCCCGCCTACATGCGGGACTGGCTAAAATAATTCTTTTCAATTGCCTGTACTTATTTTTTTTATGAACGGATAGAGCTGGAGATTTCAATCATCATCATCTTCTTCCGTATAAGCATCTTCATTGCTTTTATAAAGAATTTCCCAGTCTTTCACGGCGTTGTCGGTAAGACATTCTATAATATCATGCACCGGATCTTTTTTCATTTTCCATTCCGTGTCAGTCGGGTCTTCAAATTTTTGTATAAATAAACAACTGTCTGTTTCCATCGCCACTTTTATAAGTGTGATGGCAGAGTCTTCTTTTTCTTTCATCAGGTAATAACATCCTGTTTCCATTAAATCGTAAGTGTACATAAAACCTCCTCTGTTGTTTAAAATATTTTTATCGACTGCTTAAATGAATAAGCAAATCAGTAATGGTGTACTGCAGAATTTAATGGAAGTAAAAATGTTTGGGTTAGTCTTTCAAAGGGTCAGTGATTCAAATTTAGTGGATTTGTTTGTTCCCGGCCAAGCGGAGAGGAAAAAATATTTTTTTTGGCAAAAAATTATTCAGACCTGGCAATTTACCGGGTTAGGCCAAGGGGGTAAGTGCCTGAAAAACACAGCTTAATTTTAAAACTCTTATAGTCCCAGGACAGCTCCGGCTTTGCAGGTAAATTTCCTAAAATGGTTACAAGCCCAGGATTTCATTGAAAATTTGAAGCCTGTATTTTCTTATTTTGATTTGCGGCGGATAAGTTTTTTTGATTGATTTAAATTGAAATTTTTTTACCCCGAAGCCCTTTTTGTCTCATTCTGTGAATTTATTTTTTATCATCAACGTCTTTAATTAATTATTTTTTTTTGTGAAGCATCGAAAATTTATTCAATATAATTTTTCTAAAAAAATATTTTGAATTTGAAAACTTGAAAGTCTTTTCCCCACCTGTTAATAATTCTAAAATTATTTGGCATAACCCGTTTCGTTATATTTGCCCCGGTTGAAAAAATAAAAAATTGATTACCAAACTGAGTTGATGCTTCGTTTGGCAAGCCAATAAATTGAAAAACTTTTAGATAATCGTACCATCCAATATGGCAAAAGAAAAAGAACCCACCAATCTTTTCGACTACAACGAAGAGAGTATAAAATCCCTCGACTGGAAAGAACATATCCGCCTTCGCCCCGGAATGTATATTGGCAAACTCGGCGATGGTTCATCGCCCGATGATGGCATTTATGTATTGGTAAAAGAAGTAATTGATAACTGCATTGATGAATACACAATGGGTTTTGGTAAAACTGTTGAGCTTGTTATAGAAGGCAAACAAGTTTCTATTCGTGACTTTGGCCGCGGCATCCCTCTTGGCAAGGTGGTGGATGTAGTGAGTAAAATAAATACCGGCGCCAAATACGACAGTAAAGTTTTTCAAAAATCAGTTGGCCTGAATGGCGTAGGCAGTAAAGACGTGAATGCACTGAGTA
>JANOJO010000307.1:0-3284 GCA_031418795.1 Bacteroidota bacterium
GCCAGCATGTTGCAGATGGGAATGCTCTTTATGCAAAAAAATGATATGATGCAGGCAGAAAGTTATATACGTGTCGCTATACGCAAAGGATTGCCTGATAAAGAAAATGAAGCTGCAGCTTATTTGCAAATGTGCAGCCTGATGATGGACAAAAGAGAATTTCGTGCTGCTAAAGATTTTTTCAGAAAAGCAAAAGCGCTGAGACCAACAACTCCCCAGATTGTGGATCAGATAAAACAAATTGAAAAATATATTACCCGGATACCGGGATAAGTAAAAAATTTTCTTGAAATAGTAAAAGCGGAACTCAATCAAGTTGCTCCGCTTTTTTTTATTGCCACGGAGGCACGGAATATTAACTCCGTGATTTCCGTGCCTCCGTGGCAAATCCATTTACAAATAAAAGCCTAATTCATTTTTTCTATATGCGCTTCCAATTTTTTATCCTTCCTGTAAACTTCAAGCAGTAAAACAGACCCTTGCCTGGAAGGCAATACATAAGCCCAGGTTGCACTTGACTTTGTATTTATCTTATCGGTAGTTATTTTTCCATCGGTGCAGGTAATGGCATTGAATGTAGTTCCTTTATAATCTTTGCCCCGTACATAATCTGCATAGCAAACAGTGAACGATGTATTATCCTTATTTACCTGTGTATATGAATAATCAAATTCACCATAAGAATATTTAAGCAACTTGCCCATCAAAGGAGTGCTTACAAACTCCGCCCCGCTTTGCAACTCGACATTATTTGAATTCTTATCATAAATTTTTGCCTCTTTTACATTAAAGCCCTGATCAAACTTTATCATGATCATATCAGTAATTTTAATTTTCAACACACTGATATTGCTGTTGCGGGCTAATATGGCAGCAGCTATTCCTAACGCACTTGCTACTTTTTTATATCCTTCTCCTATAGCATATATACTTCCATCGGCTGTTTGCACCATGCTGTGTAAAAACATGAATCCAAAATCGGCTATTTTCCCTTTTGATGTTACATCTAAATATTTTCCCAGTTCCAAATCCCATGAATTGTATTTCTCACTTACTATTTTTCCTTTTTCATCAATACCCCAGAATGCAAAGCCAAGTGATTTATCTTTTGAAATATTACCATTCAAATCAAAATATTCTCCATAGATATATGTTTTGCCGTCATTGAGTAAAGACATGCTTGCCGGGTAAAATCTGAATTTAGCATCCGTCGTACTTTCAAATAATTGTTTACCGGTTTCCAAATCAAGCCCGATAATTGACGATGCCGGTTTTTGATCCATCAAGCTGGTGAATTTTAATACCTCCAGGTAAACTACGCCATTAAAAGATCCGAGGTAATCACCAACAAATCTTTTGGCCCCGGAAGTTGGAGTATATGTCCACTGCTTCTTTTTTTCTGTAGAAAAATAATCTATTTGAAAAGTAAAGTCTTTATCCTCCCGGCTGGGCATGTTGGAAATAAAACCTCTTCCATCTATTGGATAAAGACCCTTGTATGTTTGCTCCTCATCATTAACTGCCAGGTAACTCGCTTCAAGATAACGTTCTTCTTTTTTTGTCAACTGACGGCCATAGTTGTGTTTTTTCTTTCCATCTGCGCCATATACCTGGTAGTCAAATGTTCTTTCTTTGTCATCATAAAAAAGTAAAATAAGATCAGTGCCGTTAAAAGAAGTTTCAAGAATGGTCACCTGTTTTGAATCCTGAAGTTTTATTTCCTTCAGTGTTTTTAAATTGTTATCGCAAATACGCATTGTCCACTCAAAAGTGTTTTTATCAACTTTATCACTTATCCAGAAAAAATAATATCCTTTCACTTCTGTTCCTTCTTTGATGGCGCCCCAGGTTGCCCTGCGTGGCTTCTCCTTGATCTCAATAGTTACATTTTGTGCAAAGCAAATTGCGGTAATTAAAACCAGGCTTGTTGAAAATAGTAGTTTTTTCATTTTTACTTTTTTTGTTTTAGAATTTAAATTTAGTTTATTCTTTGTTTCGCTTTATTGTATTCCTCTTCAAAGCCAATATAATTCCGCATCTGATCTTTATATTGTTTGCAAAAATTATAACTCACCAAAGCTAATTCATCAAGCTTTATCCGGGAAATCATCCGGAGTAAAAGATTATAATCTTCCGGGTAACCGCGGGTTTCAGCCTCTGATGCAATACCCAGGCGGTGATTTTTCTGTTTTTCATACATGTCATTCAGGCAACGGGCTATTGAAAATAATGCAACCGGGTTATACTCTTCCCGCTGCATCAGTTGCAGGCTGAAATATAAATTTCTTGTAAGATTATTATCCCGGTACTGGTGTTCGGTAATTTCTGCAGGAAAATCTTTTTTCAATTGCTGAAAAATATTTTCATTCACTAAAAATTTCTGCCCTGTGTTTGGCATATTCTGAATTGAATCCTGCAGCATTAAAATTCTTTTGTCACAATCCGGATGTGTTTTCAATGAATCCCTTTCCTTTTTTGTTAGCGGTGAATCTTCACCCGTCATTTCACCAAAAATAACTGACTCTTTTTGAATCCATTTTTTCTTAAATGGATATTCAGTGAAATTAAACAGATGCCCAATATTAACCGGTTTAAATAATGATGAATCATCCACCCTGTCCAGCAACTGCAAACAGGTTTTTACAGAAGCAGCATCATAGCCTGTATTTTTTAAATATGTAAAAGCATGTCTGTCCGCTTCTGCTTCTTTATCGCGGCTGTGTTTACGGCTGCTGAGTAGTATTGGCATTAAAAGTGAGTCCAGTATTTTTTGCACACGGAACTCCTGCTTTTTTATTCTTTCCAGTTCATTTTTAAATGCCTGGCTGTTTACCAGCTCTACCTGTTTTTTTATAGCTTGTTCACTATGCCCCCTGTAATAATGTGCCAACTCATGCCCGAGTACAAAAACTAATTCAGCTTCATTGTTAAGAAAAATCATGAGGCCGGCATTAACTACTAATGTTCCTTCGCCCATGCTGTAGGCATTGGGCCACCAGTCCCGGGAAAACAGAAGCCGTATCTCTTTTGTTTTTAATTCAGGATTAGTGTCAGTAATTTTTTTTAATACAGATTGTAAATAAGCATGTGCCTGCTGATCGGTAACTGTCCGGCTGCTTTGCAAAAGCTTAGACACCGATTCAAACCTGTTTTCATAAATTTCTTTATAGTCTTTTTTATAGTCACCAGTAAGCGAACTTAAAAGTACTGTTTGATTTTGCAGCGCCTCATCATAATATTTTTTCTTTAGCAGGCTGTCATCTTTTTGAAAAAGATAAACGGGT
>JANOJO010000308.1:0-5600 GCA_031418795.1 Bacteroidota bacterium
GAAGATGATGATGTGATGGTGATAAATAAACCGGCAGGTATGGTGGTGCATCCGGGCAGTGGAAATTATTCGGGTACATTATTAAATGGTGTGGCCTGGTATCTGCAACAAAAAAATCCTGACATCAGCGCAGAAAGTTTACCAAGGTTTGGGCTTGTACACAGAATAGATAAAAATACAAGCGGCCTGCTTGTATTGGCAAAAAATGAAATCGCCATGAGCCACCTGGCACGCCAGTTTTTTGATCATACTGTTAACAGAAAATATATTGCACTTGCCTGGGGCGATTTGAAAGAAGATGCCGGAACAATTGTTGCTCATATAGGCCGCAATCTTCGTCACAGAAAACTTTTTGAAGCTTATCCTGAAGGTGATCATGGTAAAGAAGCGATTACTCATTACAAAGTATTGGAACGGTTTAATTATGTAACTCTTGTGCAATGTGTATTAGAAACAGGCCGCACTCACCAGATAAGAGTGCACATGAAATATCTTGGTCATCCATTATTCAGCGATGATTTTTATGGCGGCGATAAAATTGTAAAAGGAACCGTGTTTGCAAAATACAGGCAGTTTGTTGACAATTGTTTTTCTATCTGTCCCCGGCAGGCATTGCATGCAAAAACGCTGGGCTTTGTACATCCGGCAACAAAAAAAGAAATGCTTTTTGAATCTGAATTAGCAGAGGATATGAAACTGGTGATTGAGAAATGGAGAAACTATAACGGCACGGTTGGTAACAAAAAGTAATAATTATTCCTGTAAAAAATATTATCCCGGAAAACTCATTTTATAATCCACTTTTATTTTCCCTTTTGTAATATCATTCAGTTTCCCCCGCATCAGTTTTCTTTTCAGTTGCGAAATATGATCTATAAAAAGTTTGCCTTCAATATGATCGTATTCATGCAAAATAATACGGGCTGTAATGCCATTAAATGTTCTCATGCACTGTTGAAAATTTTCATCCTCATATTCCAGGGTCACTATCGAATTTCGTTTAATGTCTTCCCGTATTTTAGGAATGCTTAAGCAACCTTCATTATAACTCCATTCAATGCCGTCAATTTCTTTTATATGAGCATTAATAAAAACCTGTTTTACGCCGGGTGCATCAGGATAATTATTTTTTTCCCTGTCAGCTACTATCTGCCGGAATATTTGTGCTGAATCCATAACAAAGAGCCGGATGCCTTTATTGATTTGCGGAGCTGCCAGCCCTACACCATTACTTGAATACATTGTTTCCCACATGTCTTCAATTAATTTGGAAAGGCCGGGATAATCCGCTGTAATATCATCACAAATTTTTCTTAGTACCTGGCTGCCGTATGCTACTATTGGTAAAATCATTCGATTGCAGAATTCTAATTTTAGAAATAAGGCGCAAACTTACAATAATTGTTGCACTGCATTTCAATCTAAAATCTTCCGAAGGAGTTCCTTCTGAATAAAATCTTAAATCTCAAATTGCTGCATATATTCCTGCAACAGGATTGTTGCGGCTATTTCATCTACCAGTTTCTTATCTCTGCGTTGTTTCTTCTTCATGCCCATTTCTATCATTGCAGCTCTTGCCATTTTAGAAGTGTATCGTTCATCCACTTTTTTTATTGGCATTGCCGGGAAAACTTTTTGCAGATTTTTTATACATTTTTCAACTAATGGAGTGGCATGTGTATCTGTATCATCCCAATTTTTTGGTTCGCCAATAATGATCAGTTCCACTTCTTCTTTTAAGAAATAGTTTTTTAAAAACGGAATCAATTGTTTTGATTCAACGGTGGTTAAGCCGGTGGCAATAATCTGCAGCGGATCAGTTACGGCAAGGCCGGTTCGCTTTAACCCGTAATCAATGGCAATTATTCTGGGCAATTAAGAATTAAAAATTTAAAACCTGTCCGTCCGGCAGGCGGGTTAATAATTTAAAAACATATCTGCAATTACAAATATGGCGAAAACAACTGAAGCAATTCCATTGGTGGTAAAAAAAGCGAGGTTTACCCGTTTCAAATCATTTGGCCTGACAACAGTATGCTGATAAACTAACAGACCAATAAACAACGCTGCACCTATCCAATACCATATACCAAGACCACCATACCAACCTGCCAGTACAACAGATGCAGCACATATAATATGTAATGCTCTTGACACTATCAGAGCATTTTTCTTTCCCAATGCAGCAGGTATTGAATACAATTTATTTTCTTTATCAAACTCCTCGTCCTGCAAAGCATAAATAATATCGAAACCACTAACCCAAAAAAGTACTGTGAATGAAAAAAGTATTGGCAATAAATTAAACACTCCGGTAACAGCAAGATAAGCTCCAATTGGAGCCAGGCTTAACCCCAACCCCAGTATTAAATGACAAAGTGGTGTAAATCTTTTTGTATAACTGTAGCCAAGTACAACAGCCAACGCAACTGGTGAAAGATAAAAGCAAAGTCTATTGATGAAAAAAGCAGCGACAATAAACAATATGCAATTGATAAAAGTAAACAGCAAAACATTATTTGCTTTTAAAATCCCTGAAGGAATTTCTCTTAATGCTGTTCTTGGGTTTTTTGCATCAAAATTTTTATCAAGGTAACGGTTGAATGCCATGGCGGCACTGCGGGCAAAGACCATTGAGACTAAAACCAAAGCGCCAATTAAAAAAAATTCATTCAAATAAAAAATATCATATAGCTCAATAGCCAGGGGGTTTAAAATCTGTTCATCTAATCCCTGCCATTTCTCAAAGCCCAGAAATAATCCAATCATTGCAAATGGCATCGCGAAGATGGTGTGTGAAAATTTTATAAGACTTAAATAACTTTTTATTTTACTCATAACCGGCTAAATACTTTTTAAGCCTTTCTTTTATTTCAAAATCGCTTATTGTTGCTTTTTCAGATTTATCGTAGATGGATACAAGGATAACCGTATTCAATATAATCTTTACACAGGTTATTACACGGGCTCCGCCGCTTTTCCAGGTTGATTTACTCTTAACCAGCAATCTGATTTTGAAACACTCATTACCAATTGGAGACCCTATCATTGGGTTGTCAGAAAGCGCTGATAACAGCCTGGCAAAATCATTTCGAAGAGAGTAATGCTTTTTTGAAAGTTTTTTTATTTCCCTTTCAAATTCCTTTGTAGATACAATTCTATAACTCACTTAAAAGGTCTTTGGCGTCCCTTAATTTTTTCTTTCCCTTTATAAATGCAGCAGCTTCTTTTGCACCTTTCTCAATGCTTTTTAATATTTCCTCTTTATCCCGCTCTGGAAATACATCTGCTGACATCCTGTTTTTTTTCAAAAAATCCAGTAATGCCTTGGTTTTCCGTGTATCCTTAGATTTGATAACTATAGTTTCCATGATGTGAAATTAACTAATCTTATTCAATCTGTACCTTACAAGTTCCCACAAAATCACTCCCGCTGCTGTTGCAATATTCAATGAATGTTTCATACCCAATTGTGGAATTTCTATACAACCATCACAAAGATGAATGGTGCTTTGCTCCACTCCTGCTACTTCATTTCCAAAAACAACGGCAATTTTTTCTCCTGCAATAATTTTTACTTCCTGCAATTTCATACTTCCTTCGGTTTGCTCAACTGCAAATATTTTGTACCCATTAATTTTTAAATCCGTAATTGCATCAGCAGTGGTTTTAAAATATTTCCATTCCACAGCTTCTTCTGCGCCCAATGCAGTTTTTTTTATTTCTTTATGTGGCGGTTGTGCTGTATAGCCAATAATATAAACCGCTTCAATTAAAAAAGCATCTGCTGTACGAAACACACTACCCACATTATAGGCGCTGCGGATATTTTCCAGTACAATAATGATTGGAAATTTTTCAGATCCTTTGAATTCATTAACAGACTTTCGTCCCAATTCTTCCATGCTCAATTTTCGCATGGCGCAAAGGTAATTGGAGAAATTATTGGACTTAAATCTAATTGATCATTTACCTGTTGTATTCATTACTTCAAACTTATACGCAGCAAAAGCAGGAGATGCAAATAACATATTTTGAAAGCCAATATAAGCGATGTAATTGCCACTATTTTTTACCGGGTAACGAAACTCGAGCCAATCGCCATTTCTAATTGCATCACCAGAATAATCAGCTTTTTCAAAATTCAACGCTTGTAAATAAACTTTAATAGGGCTGGAATTTGTTTTTAGCCTGATAAGCACAGTATCTCCAACCTTTGCCTTTATCACAGAAGTATCAGGATGAATCTCGATTATCTTTTCACCTAAAAACGCTGATGTGAAAAGTGGCCATTTTTTGAATTTCTCTTTGAGAATGGCCCTGGCTAAATACTGATGTTTAAATTGAGTAGGAAAATGATTAAAGATCATTTTCTCAGGTGGAGTGAAATAATATAACTCTTTATAGTCTTTGTAAAATTTCGGTTCGTCTGCATCAATGTCATCGACACTGCCAGCCGCCCAGGTCGGGTCAATAAGTCTCCAATTATTATTGATCTTAATGGCATTCCACGCATGATTATTTCGCAAATTGTAACGGCTAATATCTATGTCTCTTTTCCCAGCCCTTGCTGTACCGTATACAATTTCTGACTCAATATTAAATGCATCACAGAAAAACATCAAAAGTTCCGCATAACCACCACATACAGCTTTTTTATTTTTTATGACATAATTCAACATAGATGCACGAGGATCTTCTTTTTTAAAACCCTCAATATCATAACTTATATTTTCTGTGATCCAGATAAATGAAGCTCGAAGACGTAGAGAGTCAACATCAAACGTATTCCTGATATAATAAACAATTTTATAAAGCTCGTCTGCGGATTTGATCTTCTCACTATACTGACGCATGATGCTATCCACTTTATCATAAGGGGATATTTGTGCAGATACTTTATTGAAATTAATAAACTCCAATAAAAATATTAATATGAAGATACGATGCATAAAATCTGCACAAAAGTTACATCAAAATACCGCATAAATAAAACAATTCCCGATATCGGGAGTTGTAATTAAGAATAAGTGAATTATTATTTAAGGTTAATGATCTTTTATCCATTGGATATTTTACCGTGTAAGTGAAACGAACTTTTTTACTTTCGCCCGGCTACAGATTTATTTTCCATATAATAACTCCTGTCTCTGCATTCACGATTGCATCACCGGTTTCTTCAAGGTTCACTTCCACTTCTTTTGTATTGCTGCTTACTTTAATTTTTGACTGGTGAATAAGCTCTGCTCCATATCCTAAATAAACAGTGGCATTGGAAATCTCAGCATCTGCAGGGGCTGTATCCCCAATTGCATTGGGCTGGCTCTGTCCATTTACCAGTATTACAAATAACAAACTGAAGGCAATTAATATTTTCTGCATAATATTTATTTTTTTATGGATGCGGCAGAAAGAATATTTACATAAACAGTTTGCTATTTTTGTCGCTCATGGCCAAAACGAAGACAGAAATAACTCCATTAATGCAGCAGCACCGGGCTATCAAACAAAAATATCCTGATGCCATCCTGCTTTTTCGTGTGGGAGATTTTTATGAAACTTTTGGTTCCGATGCAGTCATTACTTCGCAGGTGCTTGGC
>JANOJO010000309.1:0-14875 GCA_031418795.1 Bacteroidota bacterium
AAATTGTAAGTGAAGCAAGATTGGCAAATGTAGTAAGTCAAATGCCGGGATATGCTTATGTAATCAGCAACTATGGTTCGCATACCTATACAAGTGTAAATCCTGCAGGCGCTGATTACATAAGCATATCCCGGCATTTGACTTACTACATTTGCCAATCTTGCTTCACTTACAATTTCTGAAACAGCATACACATCTGCATTCAATGATTGTAAAATAGTTATTACGTTTTGTTCCTGCAGGTTATCGTTGGCAGGGTTTTGCAAACTGCTGCCAAACCATTCAATATTCCAGTTTACTACTTCAAGTGTTGTTACAGGATCAATGCTTGAACCGGTAAGATTGACAGCAGCATTTAAACTACCGGATGCAATAGAAATATTGCCAGTGAAATTTTGATTGTTTTGAGTGGGTGCAAACCGTACATAAACTGTTTTGGAAATATTATTTGCTTCAGCAACTGTATAGTTTAAAGAAGTACTGAAACTAACTCCATCTTTTGATAAACTAAATACACCTGTTGCATTCAGTGTAATATTATTGGTAAGATCATTTCCGGTAAGTGAAAATGTTTTATCTGCCGTAGTGCCGCTTGCAGCATAAGCAAACTGAATATCATTTGTACTTAAAGTAAGACTTGGAGGAGGAGGCACAGGTGAATTACCCAAACTCACATCGTCCAATGTCCATCTTGCTCCTTCATCATCATCCGATATATAAACAAAAGCAAAATGAACATTGGTTTGTTTGAATGCTGACAGGTTTATATTTTCAGATAATGTCCAGATGTTTGATGTTTGTGATGGAAATTTTCCATTAATATCTGTCCATGTTGCCAAAGTGGGATCACCACTTACATAATTCGTAGAAACTTTTAATTGTAATGGTTGACCGTTAAATGCAGTACGGCTCCAAAAAGAAAGCAATGGAAAATTTGTTCCGGTTAAATTAAATGAAGGAGAAATTAACCAGTCAACATTCGGCACATTGGTTCCATTTGCAAAACCATTTATCTGAACGCCATTTGGAAATGGCGCTGTTCCAGCAGGAGCAGCGGGATCTCTTCCGAATGTTGTACATGCCCAAATGATTGCACCTGTTACACTGTATTGAGTAAATCCATCAGTTATTCCTGATGTGCATGTTTGGAAATTGGCAACATAAAAATTGATGCCCGTTGTAAATGCCCATGTAGAGTTTCCACTGATTCCTGCAAAAACATTTCCATCCAAATCAGTTATTGCGCCATTATCAATTTCAAAATAATAAGCGGTGTTTACTTCAAGAATGCTCAAAGCAATATTTACAGTAGAAGAAGAAACAGTAACTGCTGCTGAGTTAATATTAATAGTTTGATGAATGCTGTTATCAGATATTCTTCTTAACCGGATATTGCCAGTTCCTTTCATTACCTCTTCATTAAACTGTACAGATGCAGAAATATTTACAGGAAGATTTGTTGCATTGTTTGCAGGAGAAAAAGAAACTATCGCCGGCGGAGTTAAATCAACCGGGTTGGCTTCAATTGTAAAATCATCAACAGCCAGTCCATCATCGGCACCGGTTGCATTAAAATCATTCCAGCGAATCAGGAATACAGCTCCATTGGGAATAGAAAGATTTCTTAATGTATAAACAAGAGATGTTCTGAAAGCTGCATCATTACCATCTTTTGCTCCAACTGATACAATATTGGGTGTAATAAAATCAAGTGCTGTTACATCTGTCCATGTTCCGTTTGTAAGCGATGTTGCATTTGTGCTGTATTGAAATGAAAGTTTATCGGTTCTGGCAGCCGTACCCAATCTCCATTCCTCACCTGTATAAGAAATTTTTAGTTTAGTAATTGTTGTACCGGAATTATTTTGAATCTGTGCACCAAAAGTTGGAATTAATGTTCCGGATTGCAAACCACCAAAAGCTCTTTCTGTAGATGCAGAAGATCCATAGCTGTACATATCACCCGTGGCAGAACCTCCATTGTCAGCCGCAAATAATTCATTGTCTCTTGCACCACCTCCCGTTTCATTCAATAACCAACCAGTGATTGATAAAGAATTTGTGGTGCCGGTATTTGCCAGTGAATTAAAATCCTGCGAGTAGGTAGTTATTAATGATATGTTTGGATTAGGCGGAAAATCATTATCAATAAGATTGATTGATGCTGTACCCGTACCAATTGTTACCGGACTTGTAGCACCTGTTAATGTGATTTGAATTGTTTCTGTTCCTTCCACATCAGGGTCATCATTCACATTAAGCGTAACGGTTGCCGAACTATTTCCTTGTGTTATAGTTACAGTTCCGGCTTGCAGATTGGTGTAATCTGTATTTAGAATTGCTGAACCTGCTAAACTATAAGTAACAGTAATACCACCAACCGGCGCCGGGCTTGAAAGATTAATATTAAATGTTCCGTTAGTGGATGGCTCGGCTGCATTTATACCGGCGGCAACTGAAACAGTACTGCCAGGGATTGCACCAGAACTGATATTGATATCATCAATGCCTACCCATTCATCATTGCCCACAGCATTAGAAGAAATGATCCTGACCTGAACTTCAGGCTGACCATCACAGGCTGCAGGAAGCGTAACATCTATTGGAGTAACCAATGTTGCAAGACTTGGACCTGTAGTTGCATCTGCAACATACCCGGCAGGAACATTTGTAAAATTTCCACTGTTCCCAATTCTGTATTGTAAAGCAACTGGCTGAATTGAATTATCAACAGAAGCATCAAGGTCACGTAAATTATATTGTACTCTTACATTATTTTGACCAGTAGCATTTAAGTATATAATAATATGCGGTGCATCTGCTGTTCCAGAACCATTCAATGCAATCGTTGGATTAGCTATTTCAAATTCTGCCACACCACCAGTGGCAAACGTATTGGGAGCGGTTTGGTTTGCTATTACATCCAAATCAGGAGGAACTGCTAAAGAAGCTCCGGTTAGTAGTGTTTGAGGATCAGTTCCTGTTACAGTAGTAATATCCTGCCCGAGAAATCCCTGAATACTGGGAACGCCAGCCCAATTATCATTTGCAGTTATTAATCCTGTATTAGTCCAGGTTTGTAAAAATGATCCTCCTGCGAGTGAATGGGTGGATGAATCAAAAGTTTTAAAAGAAAATAAAATAACAGATAATAAGAGTAGATAAATTTTTCTCATAATATAATCAGTTTAGTTTTCTAAAAAATAATAAGCAGGAATAAGAACGGGATTGTCCGGAAGGATGTTGGGAGAATAAAAGTAAGCTTATTAAACGTTCAGCAATTCGGAGACTTATAAAATATTTATTATCATTCGTAGAACTACGAACCATTAAATTAATCTTCACTTATTCTGAAATCAATCATCCGCAGTTGCAGCGATTTATTTCCCTGCCATTCATTTTTATCAATTTTAAAAACAAAATCCAATGATTTCTTTTGTTGAAACAGATGAAATTTTTCTGCCAACCCAAAACCTATTCCGGTAAGCACCACATTATTTTGTTTTAATGAAAAGCGAATATGTTCTTCTTTTACAATTTTTGACCAGCCGGTGTCAATAACTTTTTTCGCAATAAAAACAGGACGAAGATTATCCGGCCCGAAGGGTTCCATCTGCTGAATGATATTATAAAATGGCCAGTTAATGTCTTTGAAATTTATTTCTGCATCAATTATAATTTCTGGAATAAGTAATTCCGGGGTTATTACGGAAGAAACAATTTCTTCAAATTTAATTCTGAAAGCGTCAACTTTATTTACATCGAGTGTGAGACCGGCGGCGGCAAAATGTCCGCCATATCCAAACAGCAACTCACGGCAGGCATGTATAGCTTCGTATAAATTAAAACCCGGTACACTTCTGGCACTGCCGGTTGCATATTCACCATGTTGAGTAAGTACAACCGTTGGGCGGTAATGTTGTTCTATTAACCGCGATGCTACAATGCCCACCACACCTTTGTGCCAATGCGGTTTGAAAACCACAGTTGATTTATGCGTAAGCCATTCTTTATTTTCATTTATTAATGCCAATGCCTCTTCAGTAATGCTGCTGTCGGCTTCTTTTCTATCCGTGTTATCGCTGTGCAGTAATTCTGCAAAACCTAAAGCTTCTTCATAAGTTTCTGCAATAAACATCTGCACGGCTTTTCTTGCATCATCCATTCTGCCGGCTGCATTTACCCGCGGGGCAATCATAAAAACAAGATTGTTAATATGCAATTCATTTTTTAATCCACTTAGAAAACCAAGTGCTTTTATTCCGTTGTTAGGATTTTCATTTGCTTTTTTCAAACCATAAAATGCCAGTACACGATTTTCACCTGACATAGAAACAATATCTGCAGCTATGGCTGTTGCAAGCAAGTCAATGTTTTCAAAAACATCTTCGTCTTTTAATCCAAACTGCGGAGCCAATGCAGAAATAAGTTTGAATCCAACACCACAACCGCATAATTCTTTGAAAGGATAATTACAATCTTTTTGTTTGGGATTTAAAATAGCAATGGCAGGAGGCAATTTGTCATCGGGCAAATGATGATCACAAACGATGAAGTCAATACCAAGATTTTTTGCGTAAGCAATTAAGTCAGCAGATTTAATGCCGCAATCGAGAGAGATGATTAATGTAAATCCATTTTCTTTTGCAAAATCTATTCCGGCTTTACTTACTCCGTATCCTTCGCGGTAGCGATGGGGAATATAAAAGTCAATTAGTGAATGAACTTTTTTCAGAAAATTAAACATACTGGCAACGGCAGTCGTTCCATCAACATCGTAATCTCCAAATACAAGAATTTTTTCATTACTGGTTGTTGCTTTTAAAATTCTTTCCACTGCTTTATCCATGTCTTTCATCAGCCAGGGATCATGCAGTTCGGAAAGTTGAGGCCGGAAAAAAGATTTTGATTTTTCAAAATCATCAATGTCCCGTTGTATTAAAATGCTGCAAATGGCAGGATGAATTTTTAATGACCGGGTAAGTTCATCAGTTTTTATTTTGTCAGTTGCTAATATTTTCCATCTTTTTTCTATCATGGGTAAATGATTCCGCTGTTAATTCTCAATATTAATTTCAATACTTTCTGTCTTTTACAAAATCCACAAGTTGTTCAAGGCCCTGGCGGGCTTCATTTTCCGGAAACAGGTATAAAATTTCTTTTGCTTTATTATAATATTCATTCATTTTATCTGCAGCGTATTGAATACCGCCGGATTTAGTTACAATTTCAGCTACTTTCTTTACCTGGTCTTGCTGTGTATTTTTGTTTTTAATAATATAAATGATTTCTCTTTTCGTTGCCTTATCGCAATTGTTTAAAGTATAAATAAGTGGAAGAGTAAGTTTTTTTTCTTTAATGTCATTGCCTGTGGGTTTTCCAATTTTATCATTGGCATAGTCAAACAGATCGTCTTTTATCTGAAATGCCATCCCTGCATTTTCACCAAACATTCTTAAGCGATCTGCTTTTGCTTTATCCTGGCAGGCAGACCAGGCACCGGCTGCACATGCAGCAGCAAGAAGTGAGGCTGTTTTGTTTCTTATTATTTCATAATACACCTCTTCTTTTACATTTAGTGTTCTTGCTTTTTCTAATTGCAGCAATTCACCTTCGCTCATTTTTCTTACAGCATCTGATAAATAGTGAAGGATTTCATGGTCATTATTATCCAGCGATAGCAAAAGCCCTTTGGCAAGTAAATAATCACCAATCAGCACACTTGCTTTTGTCTTCCATAAAGCATACACAGAAAAAAAACCTCTTCTTTCAGCAGAATCATCCACTACATCATCATGTACAAGAGTGGCCGTGTGTAAAAGTTCAACTAATGAGGCTGCCCTGTAAGTACTTTCATTTATATCACCACATAGTTTTGCAGAAATGAGAACAAACATGGGGCGCAGTTGTTTCCCTTTTCTTTTTACCACATACTGCATTATGCGGTCAAGCATGGGCACATTACTTTTCACGGCATCTCTGAACCTGCTTTCAAAGGCCTTTAATTCTTTTTCGATTAAATGTGCTGGTAAATTCATTAGAAAAAACAAAGCAATATACGGATCAAAAAAAATATTTCATGCAAGCATCTTTTTTGTTTCTCCGGTTGACTTGAGTGAAAAGTACAGGTATTACAGGTGACGGGTAAATATTTTATATAAAATTTTGGTTTTTAAGCATCAATTGATATTTTTGCCTGTAATTTTGGACATTCGAATACTCTCATAAAAACTAACTCTCAAGTTATGGCAAGCAAAAAGTTAATTTTACTGGCAGGCATATTCTGCCTGTTGGCATCCGGTAGTTATGCACAAGTTGGCGCAAGCTATGATGTAAAAGACTCTTCCCTTATCCCTTCGAAAAGAATGCCTCAGCATTCAGAGTTTCTCAATGGTACTTACAGTTTTCCTGCTAAACCCCGCAACCAGTGGGAGATTGGCGTTAAAGTTGGTATGTTCGCAATCAGTGGCGATGTACCTGCTGTAGTTCCTACTCCGGGATTTGGACTTCATGTAAGAAAAGCATTTGGTTATGTTTTTTCTTTACGAATGGAGTATTTATATGGTATAGGAAAAGGCTTACATTGGCTGGCTGCCAATAACTATGGCCGCAACCCTGCCTGGTCAAGTGACTATGTAGCCCCGCTTCTGGGTTTGCATCCAGCTACTAACCAACCGGCATTTTTTAATTCTAAAACCGGCGGTCTTCTGGGTCCTTCTACTCCAATACAACGTGTTTTTTACAACTATAAATCAAAAGTTCAGGATTTATCACTTCAGGGAGTTGTTACCTTAAACAATATCAGGTTTCATAAAACAAAAACCGGATTTAACCTTTACGGGTTTGGTGGATTTGGGGCAACTGTATATGATGTAAAAGTCAATGCACTGGATGGTAGTGTACCTTATCCAACAAATCCAGGTACATCAGGGTTTGGAATGGCTGATGGAACTCATAAGACAAGAAAAGATACCCGCAATGCTTTAAAAGATTTACTGGATGATAGTTATGAAACTGATGCGGATAATCATGGTACAAGAAGACCGAAATTGTTTGGTAAAACTTTGAAACCAACATTAACTGGTGGATTTGGAGTTGCATTTAAATTAAGCAACAGGCTGAACCTTGCATTGGAAGACAGAGTAACATTTACAAAAGATGACTTGTTGGATGGTCAGCGCTGGCAGGAGGCTGATTTAGGTACTCCTTCACTAACCCGCGACTTTGATAGTTATAACTATTTAAGTGTAGGATTAAATATTAACCTGGGTGCAAAAGCAGTTGAACCACTCTGGTGGCTTAATCCATTGGATTATGCTTATAGCGAAATTCGCAATCCCCGTCTGATGCGTTTACCAAAACCAGTTTTACCAGATACAGATCTTGATGGTATTACTGACCAGTTTGACCAGGAACAAACTCCATTAGGTTGCCCTGTTGACAGCCATGGTGTATCCCGTGATACGGATGGTGATGGTGTACCTGATTGTAAGGATAAAGAAATTATTACTCCTACATATTGCCAGCCTGTAGATGCTGATGGTGTTGGTAAATGCCCATGTATTGAAGGTTGTGGTGGCGATACTGCAGTATATAAACCAACATGCTCTCAGTTATTGGGTGCATTACCAAATGTAATGTTTGCAAAAAATTCAGCTAAACTAAGTGAAGATGCAAAAAGATTGTTGGCTGTAACAGCAGACCGTATGCGGAATGCTCCAGGCTGCAAAGTTGTTGTTATTGGTTATTGCGCAAGCAATAAATTAGAGCAGCAAAGAAGCTGGGATAGGGTAAATGCTATTATTACTTACCTGGTAGAAAAAGAAGGTGTAAGTGGCGACCGCTTTATATTTAAATATGCTGAAGAAGGTGGAGATTGTGATTCAGTCGATATCCGTTCAGCAAATGATGGAGAAGAAGGACCGAATACAGTACCTGCTCCACATCCTAACCTGAGAAAGAATTAATAATTCGATTTTCAAATTATACAGCCCTCCGAAAATTCGGAGGGCTTTTTTTCTTTGGAGCCGTTAAAAAACCTTTACAAAAATCTTAACCCAAACAGTTTTGGTGCTTATTATTTTTAAACCAGATTTGCCAGATTAATATATCTTTGCCCACTTTTTATGAGAGTTATAATTATACTGATAATTGCTGGTTTATTAAGCAGCTGCAAGGGAATCAATAAGATTCTTAAAAATCCTGATCCTGCTTTTAAACTCGGGAAAGCAGAACAATATTATGTAAAAAAGAAATACATATTTGCACAGCAGCTTTTTGAAGATGTAATGCCTAACTATAAAGGGAAAGCCGAGTTTGAAAATATTTATTATAAATATGCTTATTGTGCTTACTACATGCGGGATTACCTGAATGCTGATAACCTTTTTAAAAACTATCTTGAAATTTTTCCGAATAGCCCACGGGCTGAGGAGCTTGATTATATGAGAGCTTACTCTTATTATAAACAATCACCTAAGCCACCACTAGATCAAACCAATACTATCAAAGCGATGGGCATGATGCAAACATTTATCAATACACATCCCAATTCTCCAAAGAATAAAGAAGCAAATGAAATTATTGATATTTGCAGGTTTAAACTGGAAGAGAAAGAAAGATCAAGTGCACAACTTTATTTCGATCTTGGCCAGTTCAGGGCGGCTGGGGTTGCTTTTTCCAGTTTACTTAATAATTTTCCCGAAACAGAAAAAGGCGATGAATATAAACTGATGACCATAAAATCTTTTTATAAATTTGCCGGGCTGAGTGTGGATGAAAAAAAGGCAGAAAGATTTGAACAGGTAATATCAGAGTGCAATGATTTTCTTGACCGTTTTCCAGATAGCAAATTGCTGAAGGAAGCAGAACAGTATATTAATTTATCACAAAGCAATATTAAAAACTTAAATAATGAGCAAATTAAGACGCCAGCTTAGTGTTGGTACCAGCAACATTGTAGAAACCCGCAACCTGAATGATATAAAAGAAAAAACAGGAAACCTGTATGAATCTATTTCTATCATTGGGAAAAGAGCTAATCAGATAAATGTTTCTTTAAAAGAAGAATTGCATAACAAGCTGGAAGAATTTGCCAGTAATACAGACAGCCTGGAAGAAATACATGAAAACAAAGAGCAGATAGAAATTTCCAGGGCTTATGAAAGAATGCCAAACCCTGCCTTACTTGCCAGCCAGGAATTTATGGAAGACAAAGTGTATTTCCGTAAAGGTGAAGATGAACTGTTTAGTTAATTGGCTGACACATATTAATATGATTTTAAATTAATTTAGCGTCCCGATTCTATCGGGACGCTTTTTGTTTTTAAATGTTAGTTTTATTTTTGACGATACCATGTTAATGGGCAAAAAAATATTATTGGGAATTACAGGAAGCATTGCAGCTTATAAATCTATTTACCTTGTACGCTTGCTTGTGAAAGCAGGTGCTGAAGTAAAAGTAATCATGACTCCATCAGCCAGCGATTTTGTCTCAAAACTTACCTTATCAACTCTTTCAAAAAATCCCGTGTTGGTGGATATGTTTGATGAACAATCATGGGCAAATCATGTAATGCTGGGCCGGTGGGCAGATATAATGATCGTGGCGCCGCTTAGTTGCAATACCCTTGCTAAAATGGCAAACGGACATTGTGATAATCTTTTATTGGCAGTTTATCTTTCCGCTACCTGCCCCGTGGTGGTGGCACCGGCTATGGACGAGGACATGTGGCATCATCCTGCTGCGAAAAAAAATATTTCAAAGCTCATTTCTTTTGGGAATAAAATAATACCGGTGGAAAAAGGAGAACTTGCCAGCGGCCTTACCGGCGATGGCCGTATGGCGGAGCCGGAAACGATTCTTGAATTTTTAAAGAGCAATTTTTTTTTGCCTGATAGTTTAGCTGGAAAGAAAGTTTTAGTCTCTGCAGGACCCACATACGAACCGATAGATCCTGTTCGTTTTATTGGCAATCATTCTTCAGGTAAAATGGGAATTGCAATTGCAAATGAATTATCAAAAAGAGGAGCAAATGTAACATTGGTGATGGGGCCAATACAACAGGAGATTAATGATACAGGCATAAATTTGATAAAAGTGAAAACAGCGGAAGAAATGTACAATGCCTGTGATTTGCATTTTCCCAATTCAGATTTAACCATCATGGCGGGAGCCGTGGCAGATTACACCCCTGTAGAAGTTGCAGGCAATAAAATAAAAAAGAACTCTGGTGAAATAAATATAGTCCTGAAAAAAACAAAAGATATACTGAAGAGTTTGGGAGAAAAAAAGAAAGCAGGCCAGGTGTTAATTGGTTTTGCACTGGAAACAAATAATGAGAAAGAAAATGCGGTCAAAAAATTGACATCTAAAAATGCGGATATGATTGTTTTAAATTCTTTGAATGATCCGGGTGCGGGGTTTGGTGTGGATACAAACAAGATTACCATCTTTGATAAAAGCGGAAAGGAATTTAGTTTTGATACAGTAGCTAAAACTGAAGTTGCAAAAAATATTATTGACACCATTACTAATTTATACTATGCTTAAAAAAATAATTCTTCCTGTTTTTGTTTGTCTTGTTTATTTTTCAGCAGCCGGCCAGGAAATACAGGCACGGATTACGGTAAATGTGAATAAGGATAAAATAAGTACACAGATAGACAGAAAAATTTTTCAAACACTGCAAACATCTCTTACCAATTTTGTGAATAGCCGTAAATGGACAAGCGATGTATTTCAAACGAATGAAAAAATTCAATGCAGCTTTTTAATTAATATAAATGAAGTAATCGGGCAAAATTTATTCCGCGGAACATTAACTGTTCAGGCTGCAAGACCTGCATATAATTCCACTTACCAATGCCCGCTGGTAAATTTTATTGATGATAATCTTTATTTCAAGTACCAGGAATTTCAACCCGTTGAGTTTAATGAAAACCGCATCCAGGGAAATGACCCCCTGGCATCCAACCTTACGGCCGTGCTGGCTTACTGGGTTTATATGATTCTGGGATTTGATTATGATAGTTTTTCTTTGCGCGGCGGCGATGCATTTTTTCAAAAAGCACAAACCATAGTAAACAATGCACCTGAGTCAAGAGATATTACCGGCTGGAAAAATTTTGAAAGTCAGCGCAACAGGTACTGGCTTTCAGAAAATGTAAACAACAACCGCTTTGCCCTGCTGCACGATGCGCTATATTCTTACTACAGGGGCGGCATGGATATTTTTTATGAAAATGCAGATGAAGGAAGAAACGGTGTGATGAACTGTTTGAATTTTCTGAGTACACTGAACACAGAGAATCCCAACTCCATGATCATGCAATTTTTTTTCCAGGGAAAAAGTGCAGAAATAATAAAAGTGTTCAGCAAAGCAAGTAAGGAAGTAAAAGACAAAGCGCTGAATCTTTTACTTAAGCTTGATATTACAAATGCCCGCTCTTACAATGAACTAAAATGAGAATTATTATTTCAATTCTGGTAATTAGTTTTTTTTCTGCCTGTATAAATAAAAACAAAATACCCGGCGATGTACTGCCGCAGCAAAAAATGAGGGTTGTAATGTGGGATTTGATGCGGGCTGATGAATTTGTAAATAATTATATTCTTAAAGACAGTACGCTGAACTCCAAATCAGAAAGTGCAAAACTTTATGAGCAGGTGTTTCAAATGCATCGCACCAGCCAGGCAGAGTTTAAAAAAAGCCTTTCGTTTTATCAGTCAAGGCCCGACCTTTTAAAAGCGGTTACCGATTCGTTTCGCATCAATGAAAAAGAAGCAATGCAATCCCAGTACAATACTCCCAAACCGGTTATAGATTCAATGAAAAAGAAATCCCGGATAGAAGCCATTAAAGCAAATAAGGCAAAATAGATTCCGGCTTTCCTTCCACACTTGATAATTTTGTATCCTAAATTTATCTGGATGAATAAAATTGTAAGCTCAGCAATAGAAGCCATAAAAGATATTCAGGATGGAGCAACAATTATGCTGGGGGGGTTCGGCTTATGTGGTATTCCAGAAAATTGTATTGCTGCTTTAAAAGTAAAGGGAGTGAAAAACCTTACCTGTATTGCCAACAATGCTGGGGTGGATGATTTTGGACTTGGCTTACTTTTAAAAACACGACAAATAAAAAAGATGATGAGCTCTTATGTTGGCGAAAATGAAGAGTTTGAAAAACAATTACTGAATGGTGAGCTGGAAGTGGATTTAATTCCGCAAGGCACATTGGCAACAAGAATTCAAATGGCCGGCATGGGTATTCCCGCATTTTATACTCCGGCTGGTTTTGGTACAGAAATAGGAGAGGGCAAGGAAGTAAGAAATTTTAATAATAAAAACTACCTGATGGAGTATGCTCTTCATGCTGATTTTGCAATTGTAAAAGCATGGAAAGGCGATCGGTTTGGAAACCTGGTATTCAGAAAAACGACCCGCAATTTTTCAACATCTATGGCAAAGGCAGGAAACATTACAATTGCAGAAGTAGAAATGCTGGTGGAGCCTGGGGAACTGGATCCTGATCATATCCATGTGGCCGGTATTTATGTGCATCGGATTTTCGAAGGAAATAATTATGAAAAAAGAATTGAAAGAAGAACTGTGAGGATAAAGAAGTGATGAAAGAAAATTGAATTAAAAATTAATAATTAATAATGGGACTGGATAAATATGGCATAGCAAAACGAATAGCACAGGAACTGCGTGATGGAATGTATGTAAATCTCGGAATTGGCATACCCACATTGGTGGCTAATTATATTCCTGCTGATATAAGCATCGTGCTGCAAAGCGAAAATGGAATGCTAGGTATGGGGCCATACCCTGTGGATGAAGAAATAGATGCAGATCTGATTAATGCAGGAAAAGAAACTGTAACAATTTTACCTGGTGGCGCATTTTTTGACAGTGCTGAAAGTTTTGGAATGATCAGAGCCGGTAAGGTTGACCTTACCGTATTAGGCGCTATGGAAATAAGCGAAGATGGCGATATAGCTAACTGGAAAATTCCGGGTAAAATGGTAAAAGGAATGGGCGGCGCAATGGATCTTGTAGCCAGCGCAAAAAATATTATTGTTGCCATGATGCATACTAATCCTAAAGGAGAATCAAAACTGCTGCCGCTTTGTACACTGCCACTTACTGGAAAACATTGTGTAAAAAAAGTTGTCACAGATTTGGCTGTGCTTGATGTTACAGCAGAGGGCTTCAAACTTTTAGAAAGAGCACCCGGCGTAACACTGGAAGAAATAAAAATGAAAACTGCCGGTAAATTAATAATTGAAGGAGAAATACCGGAGATGATGATCTAAAGTACGAAGTCAGGAGTATGAAATCAGAACGTGCAGGTATTGAAATACTTTTTTGATTTTCAGATCCTATTTGTACTTCAAACCTCATACTTTCTTTTTCAATCCACCAGGTTATTTTTTACAGCAAAAAATACAAGGCCGGCAGTATTACGGCTACCGAAGCGTTCCATTAACCTGTCTTTGATGGCCTCAACAGTTCTTGCACTAATGTCCATTTTTTGTGCAATCTCCTGCGCAGTAAATTCCATACAAATAAATTTCAGCACATCTTTTTCTTTTTCATTCAGGGTTATCTCGCTGTTTAGAGAAGGAATAATTTTTTGCCGGGCATGAGATCGTTTCAATAAAATGCGGTTTACAAAATTATTCAGGTAATAACCTTTTTCAAACACATCCATGATAGCCCGGCGTATTTCCTGTGGCTCAGCGTTTTTCAGCAGGTATCCGTTAGCTCCATTTTCCATCATGTGGTAAACAAAGCGTTCATCTTCGTACATACTGAGCACCACAATCTTGATTTGCGGATATTGCTTGCTGATAATTTTTGTAGCTTCTATTCCATCTTTGCCCGGCATACGCAGATCCATAAGAATAACATCCGGCTCAACTGTAGTTAAACCTTTTAAAAGTTCTTCGCCATTTTCTGCTTCCAGTACAAATTTAATATTGGTAAAAGGCCTGAGTGATAGAATTACCCCCTTGCGGAATATTTTATGATCATCGGCAATTGCTACTTTAATAATTCCCATAATTGTCAGATAGTGCTGTAAAAATAAGCCAGTTACTTACTTCGTACTTCGTGCTTCACAATTCATACTCAGATATACGGGTCGTCTTTGGGTACTTCAATGGTCACTTTGTAATAGGTCTGCGAAATATCTTTTTCAAATACAATATCACCATGCAGCAGTCGTATGCGGCTGCTTATATTTTTTAGTCCCAGGCCTATATTGCTTTTGTTCAGCTTTTCAAAATCTGATTGTACAATGCCCCGGCCATCATGATGCAACCGCAGATAAAATTTTTCGGCATGTACATTTTGTGTAAGATGAATAAAGCTGGAATTGCTGTGCTTGAGAATATTATTGATAAGTTCCTGCATGATGCGGAAAATAACAAGTTCTTTTTCAGGTTTCATCCGCTCTTTATAATCATGAAAACGCTGGCTGGCATTTAATGATCCGCTGCCGCTTATTTTCTGAAACAAATCGTTGAGGGCAGATTCCAGTCCAAAATTTTTCAGGGTGGGTGGCATCAGGTCGTGGCTGATATTGCGGATAAGCTGGATGGTATCATCTATTATCTGGCGGGCCTGGAATATACTTTGCAACTGACTTGCTTTATCCTGGTTTACTAAGTTTTCATTCAGGTATAGCCGGGCAGTGGCAAGCAATGGGCCAGCATCATCATGCAGGTCTGCAGCCAGGCGCTGCCTTTCTTCTTCCTGCATTTTAATAGAGGCATTCAGCATCATTTTCTGCTGGTCTATTTCCATCTGTTGCAGTTGTTGCTGAAACCGCTGCACCCTTTTCTGGTGCATAATAATAAATAT
>JANOJO010000310.1:0-18652 GCA_031418795.1 Bacteroidota bacterium
GTGCGCCGGTTGCAGTTCCTTCTTTTTTTCTGCTTTCTTCATTTTGTCTTCTGCAGTTACACCAGTAATTACTTTCTTGTTTTCACTCAGGGCTTTTTCATTCGCATTGAGTTCCCACACTATCAATGGAGTTTTTATTTCTGGTTGCAAAATCATTTTTTCTTTTTCTTCTTCTTCCATGTCTTCATCGTCCACCATCATCATGGCAGATACCGGTTCGTCTGTGGCATAAATATTTTCTACCAACCGCGGAGCAAGTGTGTCGTCCATTATTTGTTCTTCTTTAATTTCTTCAACAACCGGAGTATCAGTTTTAATTTCATCATGCTGCCCCAGCATCATTACTATTTTGCCTTCTTCTTTTTGTTTTTTCTTTACTTCTGTTTTTGTAAATGGATCTTTATGCTGAAAGCCGGTAGCAATCAATGTGATTCCAATTTTGTTTTGCAAAGAATTATCATAACCCAGGCCGAGAATAACATCGGTATTGTCGCCAGCCTGCGTTAATAAATAATTCTGAATGATCTCCACTTCATCCATGGTAAATTCATTATCGCCTTCGGCAGAATTAATATTAATAAGAATCCATTTAGCACCGCGGATATCGCTGTCATTCAGCAACGGCGAATTCAATGCTTCTTCAATTGCTTTTTGTGCCCGGTTCTCTCCTTCTGCTGCTGCACTGCCGAGAATAGCTACACCACCATTTTTCATTACGGTGCATACATCGGCAAAGTCAACATTGATTTGCCCGGTTGTAGTAATTACATCTGTAATACATTTTGCGGCAGTAGCAAGTACATTATCGGCTTTTGCAAATGCATCACGCATTTTTAAATTGCCAAACTGATGGCGAAGTTTATCATTACTAATCACCAGAAGCGTATCAACATACTGCTTCAGTATTTTTATTCCTTCTTCTGCCTGTTGTATTCTTTTCTTTCCTTCATAAGCAAATGGTGTGGTAACAATGCCCACCGTAAGTATGCCCATGTCTTTACAAATTTTAGAAATGATTGGGGCGCCACCGGTACCTGTGCCGCCACCCATACCTGCTGTAATGAATGCCATTTTTGTATTCACTTCCAGAATACGGTGGATTTCTTCCAACGATTCTTCAGTTGCCTGCCTTCCTATTTCAGGATTGGCGCCGGCGCCAAGACCTTGCGTAAGATGCGGCCCTAACTGAATTTTATTGGGCACCTGGCTTAATCCAAGTGCCTGTGCATCGGTATTGCAGATAATAAAATTTACACCGTCAATCTTCTGATTGAACATGTGATTGACAGCATTGCTTCCACCACCACCAATACCAATTACTTTTATAATTGATGATTTTTCTTTTGGCAAATCAAAATGTATCATAAAGTCCCCTCCAAATCCTGATTGTAACATCAGGATTAATTTAAATGGTTAGTAAACGTTGTTAGTATATAAAAAGAACTTTCAAAAAATCATACTCTTCAAAGTCTTCCGCCGGTTGGCGGATGATTTAGAGAGCATGATCTCCTTCCTCTTTAAAAAGATCAACAAGTCTGTCTTTGAATTTATCCCAGAAGCCTGTAAGATTTTTACGCTTCTTCATTTTATCAGCAGAAATTCCATCAGCATCTTCAGCCATTTCTGTTTCATCAGCAGATTTCTTTAAACCATCCGGTACTTCCACTTTCTTAAATTCAGTTTCAAACTGTTTGCGGTTGTGTTCGTAATCATCATATCCTTTTAATATTAATCCAATGCAAGTAGAGTAAGTTGGTTTTGCCAGTTCTTCAATATGTCCTGCTGCAAGATGTTCATTAGGGAATCCTATTCTTGCATTGAGGCCAGTTACATATTCTGTCAACTGTATCATGTGTTTTAATTGCGAACCACCGCCTGTAAGTATGATGCCGCCATTCAATGCTTTGTTATCAAGTCCAACCTGCTTGAGATGATAAGAAACAAAATCAAGTATTTCACTCATGCGTGCCTGAATGATGTTTGCTAAATTTTTCACACTGATTTCTTTTGCAGGCATACCACGCAAACCAGGAATAGTAATGAACGCATTGTTCTTTGCTTCATTGGAAAGTGCACTGCCAAACTGAACTTTCATTTGCTCAGCCTGCGTTTTCAATACACCCAATCCTGTTTTTATATCATTGGTAATATTTTCACCTGCAAAAGGAATAACTGCTGTGTGTTTTAAAATGCCTTCGTAAAAAACAGCAAGGTCTGTGGTACCACCTCCAATGTCAACTATTGCTACGCCTGCTTCCATATCTTCCTGTCCCATTACTGCAGATGATGATGCAAGTGGTTGTAATACCAAATCTTTTGTTGTTAATCTTGCTTTCTCCACACTGCGGTTTATATTGCGTATTGCATTTTTATCGCCGGTGATGATGTGAAAGTTGGCACCAATTTTTACACCGCCATAACCAATCGGGTTTGGAATATTTTGAAAATTATCAATGGTAAATTCCTGCGGAATCACATCAATGATCTGGTCGCCGGCAGGAATATAAGTTTTGTACTGATCCGCCACCAGCTGATCAATTTCTTTTTGTGTGATTTCATCGTCCGTATTCTGACGAACCATATCGCCTCTTGTCTGCAAACTTTTTATATGATGGCCTGCAATGCCAACATATACTTCGCTTACTTCAAGGCTTGGGTTTGATGCCAGGCAATTTTCCAATGCGGCATTGATTGCTTTAATAGTTTCATCAATGTTGAGCACTTGTCCGTGCTTCACACCATTGCTGTTGGAGCGGCCAAAGCCAAGGATCTCCAGCTTGCCGAATTCATTTTTACGGCCGGCAATCACGGCAATCTTAGTAGTGCCAATGTCGAGGCCGACAATAATGGGTTGTTCGTTGTTCATGATATTGTTGTTTTTAGTTGTTTACGAATTTTGTTTTGGTTGTTAGTTATTAGTTTTTTTGTTTCCAGCTTTTATTCCCTGACCTGCCTGCCGGTAGGCAGGTTGAACTTTTGTTGCGTCTCACTCTTTTACTATTAGTTCTCTACTCATCTTTTACCCACCCCCTTCGATAGTTTTCTATTCGAAGTTTCTGCCGCCCCTCCAAAGGAGGGGATGAAAAGCCTTACTGTTTTAATTATTAATTTTTAATTATTCATTATTAATTTTTTTAGGCATTACTGCTTTGGGTTTGCTTTCAACTGTTTTGGGTAAGGATACAGTTTTCACATTATTTGGATTGGTGGAATGAGAGTTGGTGGCTCTCAAACTTGTTTTGTTCGTTTTTACTTCTTCAGTATTTATAATTGGTTTTTCAGTTTTCGCTTTATTAACTCTGGTTGAGTTTAATTCATCACCGGTATTAATCACAGTTGCATATCCTGCTGGTTGAAGCACGGGGGTTTCATCTTGCATTGGCTGCACCTGCAATAAAAGATATTCCACATTCATTCTCATCTTTAAGGTATCCACTGCAACTTTTTCTGTGCCTCTTTTTGTGCCAATTACCTGTCCTGCATACTGAACATCCACCGTACTGTACACATCAAATCCTCTCTGGCTTAATACCTGTTTGTAAAATGTCATCAGCCGGTTAAATTTTTTATCAATTTTTTGCCCATTGCCAAGTCTTACTACATGATTACCCACTACCGGTATCATCTCAAAATTTTGTTGTTCATTTATTTCTATCTGTGCCACCTGGCTCCTCCAGAAAGGATCATTCATTATGAATAATGCTGTACTTTTTACATCATGCAATAACAAACTGTCTTTTGCTGAAAGCATTTGCTTATCAGGAAAATTTGTAAACACCGGCACCCTTGCACTCATTTTATCAGAAATTGGCATTCTTACTTCAGCGCTGTCAATATAAAATGTTGTTCCTGTATTTGTAAAAATTCTGGCAACAGGTTCCCTTTCATTTACGGACACATGCAATACATTCCGGTTGTCAAACCACAACTCTGCATTTCGTATCCAAACATTGTCTTCCAATAAATTTTCTAATTGACGAAGATTAATTTCCTTAATTTTTTTCCCTTTCAAATCCTGGCCTAAAGCCACAGTGAGTAATTTTGTTATATCCTTTTCATCAATAAAAAAATTATCCTGCCCGGCTTTAATTGTAATAGTATAGTCACTGCACAGTTCTTTATTTTTTTTGCCGATGGCGGCTATTAATAAACTAAGCATACCACCACCGATGCAAATCCAGAGCATGGCAAATAAAACTTTCCTTATAGTTGCTTTGGTATTCATATTTATTTAAACTCCTGCTAAAATTTGTTTTATTGGTTCCACCAGGGTATCAATATCTCCTGCTCCTGCTGTTATCAATACTTCACCAAATTCCTTATTCAATGTTTTTGAAAAATCTTTTTTTATCCAGTTCATCAGTTCATCCTTTGTCATTACTCTTTTACCTTGCCTGCCGGCAGGCAGGTGTTCATTTTTCATTTTTTCTATTATCATCTGACTGCTTACTCCTTCAACCGGTAGTTCTCTTGCCGGATAGATGGGTAACAGTATTACTTCATCTGCGAGGTCGAGCACTTCTGCAAAGCCATCCGCCAGGTCTCTTGTTCTTGTATATAGATGCGGTTGAAAAATCACTGTACATTTTTTTTGCCTGAATAATGATTTTGCTCCGTTAATCAAAGCCCGCAATTCTTCAGGGTGATGTGCATAATCATCAACGAAAATCAACTCCTTTGTTTTGATGATATATTCAAATCTTCTTTTCACCCCTTTGAAATCTTCCACCGCCGTTTTTATCTTTTCATTTTCAATACCCAAAGAACTTGCTATTGTAATTGCTGCTACTGCATTTTCTACATTGTGCATGCCACCCATATTCAGCAGTACATTTTCAATTTTGTTTTCTTTCTCCAAAGGAGTCCCTGCGGACATCACCACATCAAACTTGTAACTGCCATTCATCATCCTTATATTTTCAGCATATACATCTGCATTTTCATTTTGTAAACTGTAAGTCAGATGCTTTGTTGCCTGTAATTCTTTTCCTCTTTTCAAACCAAACTTGCTTAATAACAAACCACCGGGTTTTACTCTGCCACTAAATTCAATGAACGCATTTTCCATTTCTTCCGCTGTGCCATAAATATCCAGATGGTCTGCATCCATGGCTGTTATAATGGCAACATCAGGACTTAATTTCAAAAAGCTTCTATCATACTCATCGGCTTCAATCACACAAACATCTTTTTCAGTATTCTCCGAAGGAGCTTGCGGCCAGAAATTGGTTCCATAGTTTACAGATATTCCACCAAGAAATGCATTGCAACCATAACCCGTATGCCGGAGCAGATGCGCCACCATCGTGGTGATAGTTGTTTTGCCATGTGTGCCTGCTATACATATATTAAAAGAACTTTCCGTTATCATTTGCAACACATCACTTCGTTTCACCACTTTATATCCATGCTGCTGGAAATAAACCAACTCCTTATGATCCATTGGTACAGCTGGTGTATAAACAACTAATTCCGCATCCTTAGAAATCAAATCAACATTCTCTTCGTAATGAATGGCTATTCCGCTTTTTTCTAATTCCGCTGTTAAAGAACTTGGCGTTTTATCATACCCGCTCACCTTTGTTCCTTTCAAATGATAGTATCTTGCCAATGCACTCATTCCTATGCCACCGATACCGATAAAATAAACCGAACTTATTTCCTCCTTTGATTTATAATTTTCATTCGACATCTTTTAATGCTCAATTTTCAATGTTTAACTCTGAACTCCGGACTAACGACTCTTAACTTTCTTCCCCCCGAAGGGGGTTTCATAAGGACAGTATTGTTTGGATCTTCAACCCTCTGCCCCGCTTTATGCGGAAGCACTGAGGGATTTAATTATTTCATCAGCAATTTTCTTATCTGCATCTGAAATCGCTAATGCAGAAATATTTTTTATTAATTCTTTTTGTTTCATTTCATCATTTGCCAGTTCAATGATCATCACTGCAGTTTTCTCCATTGCCTCACTATCTTTTACCATCAGCGCTGCATTTTTATTTACCAGGCTCATAGCATTTACCGTTTGATGATCTTCGGCGGCAAATGGAAATGGAATAAACAGCACTGGTTTTTTCATCACACATAATTCAGCAATTGCAATAGCGCCTGCTCTTGATATTACCATATCTGCTGCGGCATAAGCAAATTCAATCTGTGTGATAAAGTCATTTGCCCATACACCAATCTTTCCCCTTACACTTTGTTTTGCTTTTTCTGAGTATGGTTTTCCTGTTTGCCAGATCAATTGCAGGCCCGCATTCAACAGTTCATCAAGATGCTTATCAACTGCTTCATTGATTGACTTTGCGCCCAAGCTGCCGCCAACTACGAGAACAGTTTTTTTATTTTCATCCAATCCAAAAAACTTTATCCCTTCGCTTCTTGTAATGGTTGATTGAGAAATAACTGCCCGTACAGGATTGCCGGTGATAATAATTTTTTCTTTTGGAAAAAATTTTTCCATTCCATCATATGCCACACAAACTTTTTTTGCTTTTTTTCCAAGCAGCCTATTCGTTTTTCCTGCAAAAGAATTTTGTTCCTGAATTACTGTAGGAATTTTTCTTTGCTGTGCTACCTGAAGCATGGGGAAACTTGCATAACCCCCAACACCAACTACTACATCGGGCATAAACTCCTTCATAATTTTTCTTGCCTGGAAATAACTTTTGATAATCTTAAATGGCAAACCAATATTTTTTATCAAAGAACTTCTGTTGAAACCAACTATATCCAAACCCACAATTTTATAACCAGCCTGCGGTACTTTTTCCATTTCCATTTTTCCTTTTGCACCAACAAACAATATTTCTATTGTACTATCTATTTTTTTCAGTGCATTAGCAATTGCAATTGCCGGAAAAATATGTCCGCCTGTACCGCCGCCCGCTATTATTATTCGCCCCCTCCGCTCCCGCCAGTCGGCGGAGGAACCAGACGCCTCACTACTATTATATATATCACTCATCTTTAGTTAGCTTACTAAGCCTCTCCGCCAGTGACGGAAGGTTTGACGGGTTTCCCTTCCAACTGTTCTACATTTCTTGCCACACTAAGTATAATGCCAATTGCAAAACATGTAAATAAAAAACTACTGCCTCCCATACTTATTAATGGAAGCGTAACACCCGTTACAGGAAATAAATTCACACTTACCGCCATGTTTGCCACTGCCTGAACAACTAATGTAAAACTGAGACCCAATGCAAGGAATGCGCCGAATGCATAAGGGCATCGTTTAAAAATTCTTATACTTCGCCATAAAAACAACAGGTAAATAAATAATATAACTGCGCCACCTATTAATCCATACTCTTCTATAATGATGGGGAAAATAAAATCATTATAAGCCTGCGGTAAAAAATTTCGTTGTGTGCTGTTGCCTGGCCCCACACCAACAAACCCGCCTTTTGCTATAGCAATTTTTGCCTGCGTTACCTGGTAACTTTCATCATCAATTGCCAGCTTGCTTCCATACATAAATCCTTCCACCCTGTTTACCCATGTATCTACTCTTGCAAAAAGTCCTGATGATTTTTTTGAAGCTGATATTACTTCATCTCCTGATGATTTATGTTTGACAACCGCCGCTATCACTAAAAATATTAATGGGATGACTGCAATACCAACTGTAAGTAATAAATGTTTTGCTTTTGCCCTGCCAATAAACAAAAGCAACATACAGCTTGAACCTAATAATAAAGCAGTAGATAAATTGGCGGGTGCAATTAAAGCACAAGTAACGGCTACAGGAATGATGATAGGCAGGTAGCCTTGTTTGAAATCTTTAATTACATTTTGTTTTTTACTGATGAGCCTGGCCAGGTACATGAAGAGTGCAAGTTTTGCCAGATCGGATGTTTGCATCGTCATGTTAATGATGGGCAGGCGAATCCAACGGCTTCCTTCATTCATTCTTACACCAAAGAACAGCGTGTAAATTAAAAGTGGAATGGAAATGATGAATAAAATTTGCGCCACCTTTGACCAGATTGTATAATTAACACGGTGAGCAAAATAAATAACGACCATGCCAATTAAAATAAATGCAATCTGCTTAAACAAATAAATTTCTGTATTGCCCCTGTATAATTTATATGCCAATGAACCCGTAGCGCTATACACCACAAGCAATGAAACAAGAACTAATAAAATGATCAAAGCCCAGATTACTTTGTCACCTTTGGTTCGATGTCCAAAATTTTTGAATGATGATTGTATGTTTGCTAATTCGGTCATTTATTTTCTATCTAATTTTTGCCCACCCCCTTCGAAATTTTTTTTATTAGTAAATTCTGCCGCCCCTCCAGGGAGGGGATAGAACAACTTGTTTTTAGTAAAGCTTTTTGCACATGCTGAATAAAGAACTTAAAGTATCCCGATAGCTATCGGGACGACACAACGGATGCTAAATAGAATTCCTTCAGCTCGCTACAAAAAAATCTTATATCAAACTATCATCTATCATCTTATCAATTATCATCTGCTATAATTCCTTTACCGCTTTTTTAAACTGGTCACCTCTGTCTTCATAATTTTTAAACAAATCAAAACTTGCACAGGCAGGGCTTAATAAAACCACATCGCCTTTTTCTGCAAAATGAAAAGCAGCATGAACAGCTTCAACAGCGCTGCCTGTGTTTACAATAGGGTTTATTATATTTCCAAATGCCTCATGAATTTTTCTATTATCTGTACCCAGGCAAATAATAGCTTTTACTTTTTCTTTCACCAATTCTGCAATAAGTGAATAATCATTTCCTTTATCAACTCCGCCGAGGATCAGGATGGTGGGCTTTAGCATAGTTTCCAATGCAAACCAGGTGCTGTTAATATTTGTGGCTTTACTGTCGTTGATAAATTCTACGCCACGAACTTTAGCCACAGATTCCATGCGATGTTCCAGGCTTTGAAAAGTGGTAACAGCTTCCCGAATTTTTTCTTTTCTTAAATCCATAGTAGATGTGGCTACACAGGCAGCCATTGTGTTGTATTGATTATGTATTCCTTTCAATGCAAAGTCGTGAACACTCATGGATGTAAACTCGCTTCCTGTTCTTACATACATATCCCCGTCTTTGATAAATGCTCCGTTCAGTGGTTCTTTTTTCATACTAATTGGCAGTTGGTTTGATTGAATACTGATTTTGTTTAAATATTTCATAGTTACTTCATCATCTAAGCAATAAACGAACTGATCATTTTTTTGCTGATTCATCGTGATACGGAATTTGCTCCGTATATAATTTTCAAACTTGTATTCATAGCGGTCAAGATGATCCTCCGTTATGTTGGTGAGTATGGCTATATCCGGTCTGAATGTTTTTATATCATCCAACTGGAAACTGCTGATCTCAATTATATACAGCGGTTTGGGATCTATTGCAACCTGCCTGGCAAATGAATAACCCATGTTTCCCACCATGGCACAATTCAATTCTGCAGTATTGCAGATATGAAAGATTAATGCAGTGGTGGTGGTTTTTCCGTTGCTGCCGGTAATAGCGATTATTTTACTATTGCCTTTGAACCGGAAAGCAAATTCGATTTCACTGATGATTTGAATTCCATTTGCTCTTATCTTTTTCACCATTTCATTTTTTTCCGGGATGCCCGGGCTTTTCACTAATTCATCAGCATTCAGAATTCTTTTATCTGTGTGACTTCCTTCTTCAAATTCAATTCCGGCATTAAACAGCTCGTTGCGATAAACCTCTTTCAAAGAACTTGCATCAGAAAGAAAAACATCATACCCCTGTTGCTTCGCAAGCAGCGCAGCACCTACTCCACTTTCACCACCGCCGAGTATGACGATTTTCTTTTTCATTTTTCATTTCATTGTACGGAATTTGGTTCTTCACAAGTATTGGTTTTTAACTGCACCACAATCTGGTCTGGACTTTAATTCTTGTTTTCGACGGGTCTTCGATATTTGGTTTTTCAATAATTATTTTTATCAAACATGAATCATCAGGTGTATTGCAGCATCTTCAAATTTCATCACTCGTAACTCACAACTCACTTTACTATCTCATCTTCAATGTTGCAATACTCAGCAGCACACAAAGAATGGTTACTATCCAAAACCTTGTAACAATTTTCGCTTCATGATACCCCTGCTTTTGATAATGATGGTGCAGCGGACTCATTAATAAAATCCGTTTGCCAATTCCCAGTTTTCTTTTTGTGTATTTAAAATATCCAACCTGCATCATTACACTCAGCAACTCCACAAAAAATACTCCGCAGAAAATGGGTATTAATAATTCTTTATGAACAATGATTGCGAGTGCAGCAATGATGCCTCCCAATGTTAAACTACCCGTATCTCCCATGAATACCTGTGCCGGAAAAGAATTGTACCACATAAACCCGATACAGGCACCAATCATGGCTGCTATATAAACAGATAGCTCACTAAGATTGGGTATGTACATGATGTTGAGATAATCTGCAAAAAAGAAACTACCACTGGCATAAGCGAATATGCCGAGGCAAACTCCTATTAATGCTGAAGTGCCTGATGCTAATCCATCTAATCCGTCCGTAATATTTGCTCCGTTTGAAACTGCAGTTATTATAAAAATCACAATGCCTGCATATAAAAGCCATGAATATTTTCTCAAGCTGCCTGGTAACAACTTTGTATAATTGAATTCATGGTTTTTTACAAATGGAATTGTTGTAATCGGATCTTTGGTTACTGCAAATACTTTTGACTTACCATTAACCAGAACTTCTCTGAGTGTCTGATCATTCGGATTATATTTACCCTGGTACTCTCTCCATATTGTTACATCATCATTAAAATATAATGTGAGTGATACAAAAAGACCCAATCCCACCTGTCCAAGAATTTTAAACCAACCGGCTAATCCATCTTTATCGCCTTTTTTATAAGCTGTGCCTTGCTGAAGTGCAAGTTTTTTTGCTTTTAATTTCAGGTAATCGTCAATAAACCCGATCACTCCCAGCCAAACAGTTGCCACCAGCATTATTATTATATATATAGTATCCAGTCTTGCAAACAAAAGTGTGGGAACCATTATTCCGAGAATGATGATTAATCCGCCCATTGTTGGTGTTCCTTTCTTTTGTTCCTCACCTGAAAGACCAAGATCACGAACTGATTCTCCAATCAATCTTCCCTTCAAAATTCTTATCAGTTTTTTTCCAAAGATGAGTGTAATGACAAGCGACAGCAACATGGCCAGCAGCACCCGGAAAGAAATGAAGTCGAGTATTCCACTTCCCGGGAACTTGATGCCCTGATCTTTAAACCATTCAAATAAATGAAACAGCATGTTGGCTTTTGGTTTACCCGGCCCCCTCCAACCTCCCCCGAAGGGGGAGAAGAAAAGAACAGGCTTAATTTTTTATTTATCTTTTTTCATCGTCATTTCAACTTTTAAAACTCTATCTGCTTTTAACCTTGTGTGTCTGCACTCCTTCTCCGCCTGAGGCGGACCGGGATGGGCTTTTATTTCTCTAACATTTCAAACATTTCTCTCACTACTTCTTTATCATCAAAATAATTTCTTACTCCTTTTATCTCCTGGTACTTCTCATGTCCCTTGCCTGCTACCAGAATTATATCTTCCGCTTTTGCCAGACTGATTGCTGTTTTTATCGCCTCCTTTCTATCAACTATTGAAATACATTTTCTTTTTGCTGCAGCATTCACCCCCCGCTCCATATCTTTTATTATCTGCACCGGGTCTTCACTCCTGGGATTGTCGCTGGTTAAAATCACTTTATCACTATGCTCACAAGCCGCTTCTGCCATCATAGGTCTTTTTGTTTTATCTCTGTCGCCTCCGCAGCCAACCACAGTAATTACTTTTTCAAAACCTTTCTTTAATTTTTTTATCGTTGCCAGTACATTTAATAAAGCATCCGGTGTGTGTGCATAATCAATAATTGCAACCAGTTTTTCTTTTGGCGAAATCATATAATCAAATCTGCCTTCTGCCCCCGTCAACACACTTAAGCACCTCAACAGTTCCTGCTTATCTTCTCCCAAACAAATAGCAGCACCAAAAACTGCCAGTATATTATAAGCATTGAACTCACCAATCATTCTGAAATGAACTTCCTGTTCATTTACATTCATCACCAAACCCATCAGGCTGTTGTCAAGGATCTTTCCTTTAAAATCTGCCAGCGTTTTCAAACTGTACAAATACTTTTTTGCTTTTGTATTCTGCAGCATCACCATTCCACGTTTATCATCTGCATTGCTGATGGCAAATGCATCTGCAGGCAATGAATCGAAAAACACTTTTTTCACCCGGATGTATTCATCAAATGTTTTATGATAATCCAGGTGATCATGAGTGATGTTGCTGAAAATTGCCCCTGCAAATTTTAAACCTGTACTGCGATGCTGATGAATGGCATGTGAACTGTTCTCCATAAAAACATGAGTGCATCCTTCATCAACCATTCGTTTCAGCAATTCGTTCAGGCTTACAGCATCCGGTGTGGTATGCGTAGCAGGAATAATTTTTTCCCCGATACGGTTTTCCACAGTGCTTATCAACCCGCATGTATATCCCAATGATGTAAAGAGCTTGTATAATAAAGTAGCAATAGTTGTTTTTCCGTTTGTTCCCGTTACACCCACTAATTTCATTTTCTCCGATGGCCGTTCAAAAAAATTGTTTGTCATAAAAGCAACAGCAACTCCACTGTTTTCCACCTGTACATACACCACATCTTTTTTCCTTTCTCCAGGCATCACTTCACACACAATAATATTTGCGCCGGCTTCAACTGCATTATCAATGAACTGGTGACCATCTGCCAATGCTCCTTTTACTGCAACGAACACTGAACCCCTGCCCACTTTTCTTGAATCAACCTGCACATCGCTTACTTCCACATCTGTACTTCCCTGCACCGACCTTATCGCAACCTTGTATAGAATTTCTTTCAGTAGCACATACAACTATTAAACAATACACTTTTAAATTATTTAACTCCGTTATCCCAACTGCACAAACACCATCATCCCTTTTGACAAAGCAGATCCTGCCTGTACCGATTGCATCATCACTTTTCCTTTACCTTTTACCTGAACTTTCAATCCCATATTTTCTAATAAATAAATTGCATCTTTCAAACCCATGCCCCGTAGTTCAGGCATCAGCCTTGTATTAATATTTCTTTCTTTTAATATTGGCTGACCTGCTGGGTTCTGCGAAAAATTATTTGCATACACTGTACTCCAGTTTGCCTGCTTTACTGAATCACTATAAACAACATTTAATGTTTTGAAAATATTTTTTACATCATTTGTGTAGCCGGCATAGTAATATGCAGCGCTGTCTTTTTTTATTTGGTAAATGGGTGAGTTCTTTTTTTCCACATACATCGCATAAAGCTTGGTGGCAATTTCTCTAAACACCGGAGCGCCAAGCTGACCACCATAATGTATTGGAGCATGTGGTTTGGTACGTACGACAACAATGCAACTGTAAACAGGATCGTTTGCAGGAAAGTATCCAACAAATGATGCCTGGTAAACCATATCACCATATTTAATATTTCCATCAGCCACATGTGATGTGCCCGTTTTACCAGCTACTGCAAATGGCATGTCTTTAAAAGCAGGCCGGCCTGTACCTTCAGTAATTACTGCTTCCATACTTTCTCTTGCTGCTTTTACCGTAGCTGGTCTGCAAATACTTTCTGATAAAACTGTTGGTTGAAACTCACGATAAGGAAGTCCGTCTCTTTCAATTTTATTTACCAGATAAGGCTTCATCATTTTACCATCATTGGCAATTGCATTGTAAAGTGTGAGTGTATGTAATGGACTTACCTGGATAGCATAACCAAAACTCATCGTGATCATGTTCATAGTACCACCGGCATTTTTTTCAAATGGCGCTATTCGTGGTTTAGGTACATCGGTAAGATCAATTGGAGATTTTACATCGAGATAAAAATTATGCAGGTACTCTTTAAATTTTTTAGGATTACTGCCAAATGCTTTATAAGCCAATTTGCTCATACCTACATTGGAACTGTGAGCAAAACATTCTTTTACTGTCAAAACAGGTTTTGGAGATCTCTCAGCATCGTTTACATTTCTTGGCCCTACTGTCATTTGTCCGGCACTACCTACTTCAACAAAATCATTTAAAGTAGAAGTTTTTTCTTCGAGTACTGATAACAGAGTCGCAAGTTTCATTGTTGATCCTGGCTCAGTTACTCTTAATGCATAGTTATCATCTTCGGCATAGCTTCCATCTTTTTGTTTGCCCAGGTTTGCAATGGCTTTTACTTTTCCTGTTTTTACTTCCATCACTATTGCTGTGCCATACTGTGCTTCACTCTGCAACATCATTTTCATTAGCGCAGTGCCGGCAATATCCTGCATGTTTACATCAAGCGTAGTAATAATATCTTTTCCATTCTCAGGCTCTACCTGGTAGCCATCCAACGGTACAGCCACACCACCAGCAATGAAGCGAACTAACCGCTGACCTTTCTGACCAATGAGCAAGCTGTCATAACTTTTCTCAAGACCAACATTTTGTTTTTTTGCTTTTCCATTGCTTGCTACATATTCTCTTGATAAACCAATGGTACGGTTAGCGAGCAAACCAAAAGGCATTAATCGTTTGCTGTTTTCTTCCACGATTACACCGCTTTTATTTCTTCCCAATTTTGCCAAAGGAAAATCACGGAAGATTTTATAATCTTCAAACAGCAGCTTTTTCTTCAGCAGGAAGTAGCGGTCTTTCTTTTTATAAGCAATTTGTAAATCAGTTTTATAAGAAGCTGCAGATTTATCATGAAAATAATTTGCAAGAGCAAAAGAAAATGAATCTATATTTTCTTTAAACCGTTTTCCATTTTTTTCACGAAGGCCATCGGCCTTAAAATCAATATAGACGTCAAAAGTGGGAAGTGAAGTGCTGAGCATCTGGCCATCTTCACTGTAGATAGTACCGCGGCCGGCATCTATTTCTTCAATTTTCTGATGCAGGCTGTCGCTCATGCTGCGCCAGTAACTGCCCTGAAAATTTTGAATATAAAAAGCTCTGCCAAGTACCAACAGGCTCAGCACTACGATGCCGATAAAACTGAGATAGACTCTCCAAAGTATGTCACGTTTTACTTCCAATATATGTGTGTGTTCTTTTTGTTGCTTATACCCTTAATCCTTTTTATCAAAAACTGATAACTATTAATTTTTCATTATTCAATCTTCAATACCATCGGCGCCTCTGTCAATTCTTTTAACCCTAGTGGCACCACTGCTTTTACCAATTCACTTTGTTTGCTTTGAAACATTACTTCACTCTTTACAGTTTTATATTCCCATTGCAATTCTTTTACTTCCTTCGCAGTTTTATTAATGCTGCGAATTGTTTTATCAGCATAATGTCCATTGTAGATATAAACAACTGCCAATACTGCCAGGAACAAAAAGAACGGAACCTGTCGAACAAGTGATTGATAATTCAACCATCGTTTCCAACCAACGGCTATCGGTTCTGATTTGCGGTCCCGTTCTTTTATGTTTTCTTGTTCCGGCATAAATGAGTGGTTAGCTCGTTTCCCGCCCAGGTTTAGCCGGGCTGGAGTTTTCATTTTGGTTTTACTACTTGGTTTATTTCAAAGGATTTAGATTTCCGAAATATTTATACATTTCTTTATATCTATAAAGTTTTTCTTCTTTTAAACTCTGGCTCATAACTCATAACTCTTAACTCAAAACTTTCTCCGCCACTCTCAGCTTTGCACTTCTTGCTCTTGGATTTTGCTTCATTTCTTTTTCTGAAGGTTCAATTGGTTTTTTAGTAATCACTTTCAGTTCATTTTTTTTTGCAGTCATGATAAAAGGATTCTCTTCCGTCTGCTCAAAAGTTCCCCGACGAAAAAAGTTTTTTACTAACCTGTCTTCTAAAGAATGAAATGTGATAATGACTGCCCGGCCTCCGGGTTTCAATAAGGACGGAATTTGCTGAAGCATTTCTTTCAATGCACCGAGTTCATCATTCACTTCTATACGCAACGCCTGGAATACCTGGGCAAAGTACCTGTTGGGGTTTCCCTTCACTACTCCGCGGAGAGCATTTTTAAATGCATCAATTGATTTCAGTGTTACTGTGCTCCGAAGCTGAACAATTGTTTTGGCTAAAGTTTTTGAATTGGTTACTTCACCATACTGTTCAAAAATTTTGTGCAATTGTTTTTCACTATAATTGTTCACCACATCAAATGCTGTGAGCGGTTGACGCTGATCCATACGCATATCCAATGCTGCATCGTACCTGAAAGAGAACCCTCTTTCAGCTTCATCAAACTGGTGGCTGCTTACGCCGAGGTCGGCGAAAATGCCATCAACTTTACTGATGTTGTGCAGTTTTAAAAACCGCTGCAGGTGGCGAAAATTATGCGGCACAAAAACGATACGTGAATCTTCCGGAACATTTTGTTTTGCATCTTTATCCTGATCAAACACAATCAACCTCCCCCTGTCACTTAATTTTTCCAGGATGTCTTTTGAATGTCCGCCGCCGCCAAAAGTGCAGTCAACATAAATTCCATCAGGCATAATCTTTAATGCATCCACTGTTTCTTTTAAAAGAACCGGTGTATGATAAGTTTGTTCCAAATAATTATTAATTATTAATTAGTAATTATTCATTGCCTTTAGTCATCACAACTTTAGCCAGGTTACTGAAATCATCCGCAGAGAATGAGTCAAAGAGCTGATGGTACTTTATACTATCCCAGATTTCTATTTTGTTTACGGCCGCTACAAGCACAATATCTTTTTGTAAGCCAGCATGATCTTTCAGATTTGGCGGAACCAATAACCGGCCAGCACTATCCGGCTCTACATGAGTTGCGCCATTTAAAAAATACCGGCGAAACTCTCTCACTTTCGGATCAAATTCGTTGAGCTTACTGATGTCTGCAAAGAGCGGTTCCCAATTTTTAATTGGGTAAAGAGTTAAACATTTTTCAAACCCCCTGTTTATAACAAACAGACTTCCTTCTTGATCCGGCAATTGCTTTTTGATGCCTGCCGGCAGAAGAAAACGCCCCTTTGCGTCCAATGTCGCTTCGAATTCTCCAAGAAATCCTGTCATTATCAGGTGATTGTAGCAATTTAAAATAAATTAACACAAAATAACACTTTTTACCACTTAACAACCAAATTTTTAAAATATATTTTTTCCCCAATAAAAAATAGACTGGAATCAATACCTGTATTGAGTTCTGTAGTAATAATAATTTTTATTAGAAATTTTACTGTGGGCAAGCTGTGGATTGCAGTGGATAAGCTGTGGACAGTGCTGTTATTGCATGAAATCAGGAGGAAGTTGAAGAGAATTTATCTTTATTGAATGGCAATAGCAGGTTATTCAGGAACTCCATTAATAAATAAACTTGGAATAAACCCGGGCATGAAAGTATTATTGATAAATGAGCCTGATGATTATTTCAATTTGCTTGAAGTAAATGTAAGTGATCAGTTGTGTAAGAAAAAAGAAACACCTGATCTTGTTCATTTGTTTGTTAAGAATGTAGAAGAGTTTGAAACAGCAATGAAAAAGTTGAATCCAATTTGTAGGAAATATCCAACTATTACCATTTGGGTTTCCTGGTATAAGAAAGCTGCAAAAATTCCCACAGACATTACTGAAGATGTAATAAGAACCTATGCGTTGAAAAATGATTTGGTAGATGTAAAGGTTTGTGCCGTGAGTGAAATATGGAGTGGTTTGAAATTGGTTGTGCCGCTTGCTAAACGATAGTACATTTGTAATTCAACAAATACAACAGTTGGTTGTGTTATGACAGACCCAGGAACTATTTCCATAAAAGACTTTACCTACTCTCTTCCCGAAGAAAGGATTGCCAAATATCCTTTGCCGGAACGGGATGCTTCAAAACTTCTTGTTTATAAAGAAGGGAATATCACAGAAGATATTTACAAAAACATTGCAGCACATATTCCCCCGGATTCACTTCTTGTTTTCAATGATACAAAAGTTGTTGAGGCAAGATTGTTGTTTCAAAAACCAACAGGCGGTGTGATAGAAATTTTTTGCCTTGAACCACATGAACAATATGGTGATGTAACAACTGCGATGCTTCAAAAGGGAAAAGTTTTTTGGAAATGTTTAGTTGGCGGTGCATCCAAATGGAAGCATGGTCAAATTTTAGAAAAAAAAATCAGCGGGCATTATGATGAATTTGTTTTAACAGCAAAATATACTGGAAGAGCAGAAGAAAGTTTCGTAATCGAACTTTCGTGGGATAATCCTTCATTAAGTTTTGCTGAAGTGCTTCATCTTGCAGGTGCAATTCCTCTTCCTCCATATATTAAAAGAGATGTTGAAAAAAGCGATGCTGAAAGATACCAGACAATTTATGCAAACCATGATGGCTCAGTTGCAGCCCCTACTGCCGGCCTCCATTTTACCAATCATGTTTTTGAAAAACTTAATGAAAGAAATATTCATAAAGATTTTGTAACACTACATGTGGGTGCAGGTACTTTTAAACCTGTAAAGACTGAAATAATGGAGCAGCACCAAATGCATGCTGAATATTTCAGTGTTTCAAAACAAACGATTCAAAATCTTATTGAGCATTTGGATAAAAATATAATTGC
>JANOJO010000311.1:0-2262 GCA_031418795.1 Bacteroidota bacterium
TCCTGCACGGCTTTCCCAACTCATATTTGCCCATGACTCTTTTGCAGCAAGCGCAACTTCTATTGCCTGATGCACATGTTTTTCTTCACCTGCACTGAAATAACCAAGTGTATGTGCAATTTCATGCGGCGGGTGAATGGCTACTTTTTTATTTGTACGCACTTCTTTATTGCCGATATACATCGGCACATCAATCTGCTCGCTTTTTAATTTTGAAAGTGTTGCTTTTAAAATTTCTTTTTCTTTTGAACCGGGAGCATAATTCAATACAGGTTCGTTTGCCGGCATTGGGTAGTTGAAGTAACCGAGATTCATGATAATTATTTTAAATATTCTTTTACTGATTTACTAATAACCTTTTTTACACTTTCCCATGTTTGTCCTTTCAAAGTTTTCGGATCTTGGTCAGATGTTGCCTCAGAAAAATAAGTCATAGCCTGAGGTATGGATATCAAAAGCATTTGCTCCGGAAACTTTTCAAAGAAAAAATGTATAAAGTCGTCAACTGAATAATGGTTTAATAATTCTGCAATATCCCAAAAATCCTTTTTTTTTGCCCTTCGCAGTATGGTTGCTATTTTCATTGCGGCAATATCTTCTGTACTGTAAAGTCTTATCCCGCTTTCAATACATAGCGGCCTGATAAGTGGAAACTTGTGTTTCACTAAATCAAGTTTTATATCCTCAATAAAACAAAAAATACCAAGAGGATTTCCCCTTTCTTCATAAAAAAAACGTTTCCCGAATTTTTTTTGCAATGCGGCCTGGATTGTTGTTTTGTCAAAATCCGTTTCAATAAATAAATCAATATCTTCTGAAATACGGTGCCCGAATTTTAAAGACAGAGCCGTGCCTCCAACCAAAGAAAAAGCGGACAACTCTTCAATGACCATCAACTCATTTAATATGGCCAGAGTTCCTTCATGGACTGTGTTTGTGTATAGCATCTGAAGTTTACAGGAAGTATATCAAAAATAGCAGAAGCAAGGTACATTTTAATTTCCGGCAAATACTTAGTTTCTGTAAGAACTTCTCTTACTCTCTCATCACCATAATACCTCCTTACCTCCCTGATGTCACACACATCGCCTCTTTCAAATACACGTTCAATTACAAACCCGTATTTATCATCATAATCAATTGAGTCAAAATTTACATCCCAGAAAATTCTTTTATTTAAACCTGGTTTTTGCATACACAAATGTAAAGATTTTAACTCTCCGATTCCTTCTCACTCATTAAATACGCTTTTATAAAACCATCCAGTTCGCCATCCATCACCGGTTGTATATTACCCACTTCAAAATTAGTACGGTGATCTTTTATCATTTTATAAGGATGAAAAACATAAGAACGGATTTGAGAACCCCATTCTATTTTTTTCTTTGTGGAATTTGTTGCGTCTTTTATTGCCTGCCGTTTACGAAGTTCTTCTTCATACAACCGGCTCTTCAGCATTTGCATCGCAAGTTCACGGTTGCCCAACTGACTTCTGTCCTGCTGACAAACAACAACGATACCAGTTGGAATATGCGTTAACTGAACTTTTGTTTCCACTTTATTTACATTCTGTCCGCCGGCGCCACCACTGCGTGAAGTTTCCATTTTTATATCCGCAGGTTTTATTTCAATTTTTATTTTATCATCAACAAGTGGATATACAAATACCGAAACAAAAGAAGTATGTCTTCTTGCATTACTGTCAAAAGGTGAAATGCGAACCAAACGATGCACACCGCTTTCTGCTTTTAAAAATCCATAAGCAAATGGCCCGTCAAATTGATAGGTGCAGGTTTTTATTCCGGCGCCATCACCCCATTGCCAGTCAAGCTCAGTTACTTTCCATCCCTGCTTTTCTCCATACATACGATACATACGGGCAAGCATCTCCGCCCAATCCTGGCTTTCGGTACCGCCGGCTCCTGAATTAATTTGTAAAACTGCGGGCAATTCATCTTCGGGTTCATTCAGTGTAGCTTTGAACTCCGCATCATCAAGCATCGTGATGGCTTTATCATAAGCATGCTTTGTTTCTTCTTCTGTGGCATCACCTCCTTTCCAGAAATCAAACAGCACGGCAAAATCTTCTACTGATGAATTTGTTTGTTCAAAAAGATTCACCCAGTATTCATTCACCTTAATTTCTTTCATGGTGGAAGTGGCACGGGCATTATCATCCCAAAAACCCGGACTCAGAGAAAGCTGCTTATTGTTTTCGATTTTAGCACGTCGGTTCTCAACGTCAAAGAAACCTCCTTACCC
>JANOJO010000312.1:0-4949 GCA_031418795.1 Bacteroidota bacterium
TGCAGGTAAGAAAATTAATTCTTATCATGCTTCTTTTATTGCCACTTATCTTGTAAACAAATTATTACTTTCCGGACAGTCATTTTGTTTTGAAACCGTGATGTCTCACCCGTCAAAAGTTTTGCTGTTGTCAAAGGCCAAAGCGGCTGGCTATAAAACATATTTTTATTTTGTGTTTACTGATAATGTAGAATTGAACATTGCAAGGGTAAAATTGCGGGTTCAGCAAGGTCAGCATGAAGTAGATGAATCTTTAATAAAAAGCAGGTATCCAAAAACGTTTAAGTTACTAAGGGAGGCAATAGATTTATCTGATGTAGCTTTTGTAATTGATAACTCCAACCATCATGAAGTGGTTGCTCAAAAATATAATTCCAAATTAAAAATTCATAAAAATGCAAAACCTTTTATAAGGACTTATTTAAAATAAAAATAAACTTTATCTAAACGAAATCAATTCCACTTCAAATATCAATGTGCTGTTTGGGCCAATAACTTTACTCACTTGCCTGTTGCCATAAGCAAGATGTGGGGGAAGAAATAAACGCCACTTACTTCCGGTTGGCATTAGTTGCAATGCCTCTGTCCAACCGCTGATAACTGCATTCAATGGAAAACTTGCAGGTTGCCCTCTTTGTACAGAGCTGTCAAATACTTCGCCACTGATAACCGTACCATGGTAATGACAGGTAACTGTGTTATGAGCTGATGGTTTTTCACCGGTACCCATTGTAATGACTTCATACTGCAAACCGCTTGGTAAGGATACCACGCCTTCTTTTTTTGCATTCTCTGCTAAAAATTCTTCACCTGTTTTCATATTATCGTTTTGTTTTTGAGTTAAAATTGCTTTTAGTTTATCTGTGATGGACATACTTGTTATTTTAAAAAAAACAAAAGTATGGGTTTGAGAATAAATTAAAATTATTTTAAAAGAAAAAGCTACTTCAACGAAGTAGCTTTTTCATATCAGTTTAAAATAATAAAATTTTAAAACTCCAGTTTGTAAATCTTGTCCTCTAAATAACCATTCGGAGTAACATTACCTCCAATCTCATATATCTCATTATTCACATAAATAAGCTGATGATAAATAACAGGAGCCGGTAATTTGTTGATTGACCAGGAATTTGTTGCTAAATCATAAATATCAAAATGTGTAAGTCTATAACTTGTCGTACTCATAGGTAATGCTGAAATCGGAAAAATTAATTTATTGTTGCTCTTCACAGGATGACCAAACAACACTCCCGACAAACACTCATAAGAAGTAGAATGCGTTAATTCATCTCTTATTTCCACGATGTTACCTCCCTCCCAATAGTCGCCGGTTACCCAATAGTTTTTATTGCCGGCTGCAATACCCGAAAACAAATAAGTTCCCGGTACATAAGGCAGATAATCTTCATACGACCATGTATTTGCTGCTGCATCATAAATATCAATTCTATTAGAAGGACAGTCCTGGATCCAACAACTTTGTCCTCCGGCAAAAAAGATCTTTTGACTTACTGTAGTAGGAATGGGTGTGCTGTAAGCAAAATTTGAAGGAGTATACTTCGCCCCGCTTAATGATGCGGTAGACCATGAATTGGTGGCTGTACTATAAATGTCAACAGTGCTAAATAAATCAGGAATATTCTCGCCTCCTGCAAAAAGAATTTTATTATTTATTGAACCCGCAATCATTCCTCCCCGTGCCTGGCTTAATTGTCCAGTACTCCATGTGTTAGTCGAAACATCGTAAATGTCAACTGTTGTCGTTGAGCCATTAGTATTCCAACCTCCGGCAAAGAAAATTTTATTCGCCAATACCACAGCGGCATCAACTATTCGGGCCTCCGATAGTTGGATAGTTGTCCACTGACTCGTTGTAATATCATAAATATCTACCCTGTCAGAAAAATTAATTGGTTGATTGCCTGAGAAACCTGTATGACCACCAGCTATGAATATCTTGCTTCCTGAGGTGGCAAAAGTTGCACGGTACCTCTGCTGCGGAAGCTGTGTAATAAATGTAAAGCTGGCATTCATTAAGGGTCTATTGGCGGTATCACAATTTGTTTGAACAACCTGCTGAACAATTATTTGCATTATATCTTTCGAAAACAATGCTCCCGCATCAGTAACTTTCAATTCAAATTGGTAAACACCTTGCACAAGATTTGTTACTTGTGTTTGTACTGCGTTTGAATTGACAATATTGAAAATGGATGGTCCAGCAATTTTTGTCCATAAATAACTTGTAATATTATTTTCCGGATCAGTGGATGCGCTGCCATCAAGGTTAATTGTATTTGTTGGTAAAGTAATAGTTTGATCTGCTCCTGCATTTGCAATTGGCGGATGATTTGTTGTTATAACTGCATCAACTATTACACGCATAGTATCTTTTGCGGACAGCCCTCCATTGTCTGTCACTTTCAATTCAAACTGGTAAACTCCCGTTACAAGATTCTTTGCAATGGTTATTGCGTTTGATGAATTGAGAATAGTAAAAGAAACAGGGCCTGAAATTTTTGTCCATAAATAACCACTTATCGTCCCATCCGGGTCGCTGGAAGCAGAGCCGTCCAGCGAAACACTATCGGTTGGTAAAGTAATTACCTGGTCAGGCCCTGCTATTGCGGTTGGGGGTTTATTATTTTTAGTAGCACATCCTTCACAGGATGTTTCTTTTTTGCAGGAAAACATTATTGAAAAAAAGAAAATGTGGCAAACGAGTTTTACAAGTAATTTCATGATTTTAAATTTTAAAACTCCAGCTTCCATATTTTGTTTGTTTGGCCGCCTCCACTGACGCTGCCTCCTCCGAAATATATTCTGTTTCCAACTGCAATGATTGCAGGATAACCTGTGTCCAGATCAAGTATTCCATCTGACCACGAGCTGTTTGAAGCATTGTATATATGAACGGTTCGGCCACAGAACACCAAGGCCTTATTGTCCAGCACAACCGAGGGAAAGCCTTCAGCAAAGAAATTTATTTCTTTTACAGACCAGTTGTTGGAATTGCTGTTATAGACATCTATTTTCCTTGGCGGAGGTATTGAATTCCCGGGAGCTCCCACAATAAAAAAGGCTTCACTACCTATTGTAAAAGCCGTGATAAACCCGGTTGCTTCACTTAATGTTGCTACACTCCACGTATTGGCAGAAGCATCATAAATGTCAACCACTGTACTCGGTCCATTGGCTTTCCATCCTCCTGCAAAAATAATTTTGTTACCTGCCACGGCTACAGCTGCTCCATCCCGTGCTTCACTAAGTGTGGCAAATGACCAGGAGTTAGTTGACACATCATAAATATCTACTTTGTTTGAAAGAATATAGTTCGGGCCTTCAATACCTCCTCCTGCAAAAAAAACCTTATTGCCCAGGACACCTACACTTAAATTTACTCTTCGTTCGCTAAGTTGAATAACTGACCAGCCATTGGTAGAAGCATCATAAACATCCACTTTATCGGACCAGGTTCTGTCAATAGTATCCATTCCTCTACTGAAAAAAATCTTGTTGCCCACAGTAACTGCGGGTTTCTGGTTTCTATTATTGCCATAATAATTTCTTGCTAACTCATGAGTTGACCAGCTATGGGTACTTGTATCATATATATCCACCCTGTTTGATTCATATCTGCAGCCATACCATCCCGGCATGTCCGGGCCCGAATCATACCAACACATGGGAACATCATAAAATCCTCCGGCAAATACTATTTTATTGCCTGCCGCACCCGCTACCATATTGTACCGGGCTTTGGAGAGAGTGTCAAAAAAAGTGGGATGTAAATTAGTAATGGAAGGTGGCGGCGGCGGAGGAGGAGGTGGATTTACAAAAGGAGCAACAGGGTTCACTTTTTTGCAAGAAATAAAACTTGTACCTACTGCTAATATGATCAACAACGAATATTGCAATATCTTTTTCATGATCCTTAGGTTAACTCCTGTCTTTGCAACAGCAAAGACAGGAGTGGTTAAGGCTAATGTTTAGTAAAAGGATTTATTTACTCTTTCAAAAATTTTATTCTGCTCAGAATATTCTCTCCTACTTTTTTCCCCTGCAGCCTGCTGTTATCACAAGTAGACTGGTAGTGAAGACCACCATACACCCTGCTGTCAGACATTTCCTTTCCCATTTCATCAAATGAATTATAACTACGTGCAGGCAGATTGAGATAATCATACGTATGCAATGTGAGTTGAAAATTATTACCAAACATATTCTCAAGCATGGCTATTACAGATGCATTAGTTACTGCATGACCGGAGGGGAATTCAGGATGATTAGGTGTAGGAATTGCTGTTGTCCAACCGGGATGTCCCATTACAGTTTTAATATAAGTGACAGGACGCATTGTTTTGTAATTGTATTTATCTGTGAAGAGAATGATAGTTGCGTCGTGCTGGCTCAATCCAACTTTGGCATAAGCAAGTGCAGCTATATCAAGAGCTGGCTGCGCTTTGCTAAGTACCTGCGATAAAATGGAAACAAAATGGCCTCCACCCGGATAACCGGGAGCATCACGATGATAAACAGCCATAGCAAGCTGATCGGGAGTTAATACAAGTGATTTATCGTATACATCTTTAGCCATATTCCAAAATGGGGAACCGGGAACAGTTGAGTAAGGAGGAGGTGGATCAATAGCTGTTCCATTTGCAACATCAGGAACCAGCAAACGGCGCTGATACGCATAAGGATTAACCGGTGGTGTAGCTGCAGTTGGTACCCAAAGCCCAAAGCCAACTGGTGGTACATAAGGTGGATTCACATTTGCTGAACCATCCGTTGCGGCCCATGCAAAAACTCTTGTTGCTACTTCTTTTCCAAATGCAATTGAACGTTGCAATGTTGCAGCATCTACTTCAGCCGCATAAACAGCACGTAAAGTATTTTCAAGATTATCCATATTGGTTTTGTTTGTAGCAGATGTTGTTGGAAAAAGT
>JANOJO010000313.1:0-12861 GCA_031418795.1 Bacteroidota bacterium
CCATGAAATTTCTTTTGCAAATGGTGAGGCTTTCAGAATAAGCCCAAACATGATTACGGAAGATGCAAACCTGTATTTGGGTTCAAGATCAGAAAAGTGAACAGGCTCGTAGGAAAATATTTCATTTAACTCCTGTCTTACAGTATCCCCCGGCAATTTGTACTGAAGATTTATTTCTGCAAATTTTTTTGAATACACATTGTCACCATCTTTAAAGTTTGGTTCTATTTCAAAAGCTGCAATCATAGATTGGCCAGATCCTGTTTCACCGCCCTCCATCACAGAATTTGAATCGGCAAGTGCCCCCACTTTATTATCAAAGCCTATCAGGCGGTATTGTTTTACAAGCTGCGGATCAAATTTTACATTCATGTTTACATCATCTGCCACGGTGTATAGTGTTTGTGTAAATTCTTTCATCAATACTTTTTCTGCTTCCTGGTACGTATCGAGGTAAGCAAAATTTCCATTACCCTTTCTTGCCAGTGTTTGAATTTTTGAATCTTTATAATTACCCATGCCCACACCCAGGCAGGTTAAGTAAATACCTGAGGCCCGGTGGCGTGATATCATTTCATCAAGTTCCTGTTCGGTTTTTAATCCCACATTAAAATCTCCATCCGTTGCAAGTATTATCCGGTTATTACCACCTGCAATAAATTGACTCTTTGCAATATGATATGCTAATTTTATTCCCGCTTCTCCGGGTGTGGAGCCGCCGGGAGAAAGTTCATCAATGGCTTTGGATATTTTTTCTTTTTCATTGCCACCTGTGGGAAACAGCATGACACCCACTGCGCCGCCATATATCACAATACTCACTGTATCTTTTTCACGCAGGTTCATGGCCAGTAAATGAAATGCTGATTTTAATAATGGCAACCTGTTTGGCATATCCATAGATCCGGAAATATCCACTAAGAACACAAGATTGGCCGGTGGCAATGATTCAAGATTTAATTTTTTGGAAGATACATTTACAAAGAACAATTGATTTTCATTTTTCCATGGGCAGGTGGTTAGTGTGGTTTTAATACTGAACAAAGAATTATTAGCCGGCTCATTATACCCAAAATTAAAATTGTTCAGCATCTCTTCTATCCGCACTGCATCGGGTGGTATGGAGAGACCCAGGTTGATAAACCTTCTTGCATTGCTGTACGAAGCACGGTCTATATTTAATGCAATACCAGTAACAGGAAATTTTTTTGCATCAATAAAATTATTTTCCACCAGGCTTGCATAAGTTTCATCGCCGGTGTACCATCTCTTTTGTGCATCTCTTGAAAGATCTTTGGTCAGCGATATTAATTTATCCTGCTTGATATTGGTAGCCGTAGCTGGTAAAACTTTTAGTGCTACTGAAATAAACTTATCAGACGAAACAAATACTTTTTCTTTTTGATAACCCGCATAAATAAATTCAAGTGTATCCACCTGCTTTGTGGTGGGTATGCCAAATGAACCATGGTTGCCCGTATGGTAACTATAGCCTGTACTGAATAATCTGATGTTTACGTTTTGTAAAAGATTTCCCTTTTCATCCCTCACTTCGCCGCGGAGATAAAACTGCTGACCATTTATTGAAGAAGTTGTCAACAGAAGCAAAAATATTTGTGCCAGGATTTTCAATTGGATATTTACCTTGCATCAAAGTACGCAAAAAGGGTGGATGATGCTTCAGAATTTTTATACTACCTGGTAAATTTCCTTTAAATTTCTTCCCAATCCATCATAGTCCAATCCATAACCCACAACAAATTTGTTTGGAATAGAAAATCCCAGGTAATCAATTCTTATTGGAAATTTCACAGCATCAGGTTTATGAAGTAGTGCAGCAATTTTCAGAGAAGCGGGTTGCTGGTGCATTAGTTTTGGCAAAAATTCATTCAGCGTTTTTCCTGTATCAACTATATCCTCCACAATGATTATATCTTTTCCTATCAGATCCACATCAAGCCCGATGGCAGTAAATACCTGCCCGCTGGATGTGACGCCTTTATAAGATGCAAGTTTGATAAAGCAAATTTCAGCATCTATTGTAAGATATTTAAAAAGATCTGAAGCAAACATAAATGAGCCATTCAGAATAGCAATAAACATGGGGCGCAGCCCTGCATAATCAGCATTGATGGCAGCCGCCATTTTTTTTATCTGCTGCTGAATGTCTTCTTCAGAAAGATAAGGAACAAATGTTTTGTCATGAACTTTTATCTGCGTCATTTACATTATTTATAAAAATTTATTTGTTACCTGTTGCCAATGCAGGCATAGCAGGTGCTTTTGTTTTCAAATATAAAACTGATCCTACGGCGGGTTTCATTCCCTGCTTTAGTAAATTATATTCTAATAAACTTTCAAATCGCAAGGCTTCAGTTTGGGCTATCGTTGCAAGAGTCTCTCCTTCTTTCACAATATGCTGATCATTGTTTCCTGTTTTTCTTTTTCTCATTATATAAATCAGTTGATCCTTGTCCACAACCTCCTGTTCCATTATTTCATTAAATTCAAAAATACGGGCAAGAGGAAGTGCATATTTTTCTGCAATGGTTAAATAAGGTGTTCCTTTTTTTGCATAGATCACTCTTGTTTCATTTATTTTAAATTCACCATCGGGATAAACGGGTAAAGGTTCTGTTATGTTTTCAGGTTTCGTTACAACAGGCTGTTGAGTTTTTGTTTCTTTTTTTAATGGTCGTGTTGCAGTCACAATTATTTCCGGTTCATCAGGCATTACAACTGGCTTTTCTGAAATAGAAATATTTTTTCCCTGCTTTACCAAAAATTCATCGGAGGGTTTTAGTTTTCCCAACGCAATCAATGTGTAATCCTGCAAATGATATTCTTCAATCAGCTTAATTAATACCTGTGCATATTTTGGATTGGTGGCATAGCCTGCTTTTTTCAATCCATAAGCCCAACCGGAATAATTTGTTGGATCTAATTTAAAAAGCGAAGCATACCAGGTTGCCGTTCTCAGGTAGTCTGATTGATCTCTGTAAGAATCTACAGAACTTTCATACTTGCGAAAACATTCATTGGGCGCATCATCAGTGTGGCTCACCGTCATGCCGGTCCATTCTTTTTTGCATTTTAATCCAAAATGATTGTTTGATTTTGTAACGAGTTTGCTGGTGCCTGCATCGGTTTCATGAATGCCCTGCGCCAGTTTGATAGCGGCCGGCACACCAGTGCGTTTCATTTCGCTGATGGCAATTTCTTTATAGGTATTGATGTACTCAATGATTTCCGCGTCTTGTTGCGAAAAAGATTTGCCGGAAGCAGAAAGAAAAATAAAAAGGAAAAGGATTTTTAGTTTTTGCATGGGTAATTTATAATTTTTTTATCAGATATAAACCGTCTCTCAGGGTAAGGATCATTTTCTCTACATCAGTTCTTTCGTTTATAAATTTATTAAAGTCGCTGATGGCTTTTGCATTTTTTCCTTTAGGCTCAGCCTGTATGGCTTCCCCCGCAAAAAAAATATTATCTGCGAAAATAAACCCGTTTTTCCGCAGTTTGGGCAAAACAAGGTTAAAATATTCTATATAGCCTGTTTTATCTGCATCAATAAACACAAGATCAAAAATTTCGTTCATTGAATTAATAATTTCTTTGGCATTGCCGGTATGCAGAATAATTTTTTTAGCATAAACGGATTTGTCAAAAAAAGATTTTGCATTAGCCGAATCTTTTTCTCTTAGTTCAATGGTATGAAGCAAGCCATCATCAGCCAATCCTTTTGCAAGGCATAAGGCGCTGTACCCTGTAAAGGTTCCAATTTCAAGAATTCGTTTGGGCCTGATCATGCAACTTGCCATTTCTAAAAATTTTCCCTGCAAATGGCCACTGAGCATGTGATGCTCAGGATGACTGGCTCTTGTAAAATCAGCCACCTCTTTCAGTAAATCATCTTCGGGTGAAGAAAATTTTTCTGCATAAGCCTGTACCTGCGGATTGATAAGCTCCATAACCTAATTTTTAATTATAAAGAAGTCTTATGCTGCACTTGCTTTTTTAGAAATCATAAACAAACCAAGAAATGTAAAGATGCCGTTGATAAGTATCAACTCATAGCCGATTTTATAGCCATGAAAAATGCTTTCCGAAATTGTTTTAAGTCCAAGTGATACATGCAATTTCTTTTCGTACCAATCCGGGCTGCTGAGCATATCAATACCCAATGCAATTAATGGAGCTATGATACATACCGCCCATATTAGTTTTTGATTCAGTTTTCTTTTGGTTAAAATACCAAATGCAAACAAGCCGAGAAGCGGGCCATAAGTGACGCCGGCAAATTTTAAAATAAAATCTATAATCAGTTTATCATTGATGGCTTTGTATAACAATACCATGATGAAAAAAACAAATGCAAATGTGAAATGAACTTTCAGTCTTGTACGTTTTTTTTCTTTTTCTGTACCCGTTCTTTTATTCAAGCCAAGTATATCAATGCAAAAACAGGATGTAAGAGATGTGATGGCGCCATCCACACTTGGAAATAATGCAGAGATTAAAGCAATAATAAAAATTACACCAATAGCTCCGCTGAAAGCATCGCTTAGTGCAATAGTGGGAAATAAATCGTCGGGAGGTGTGGAAATTCCTTTTGATGCGGCATATAAATAAAGTACTCCTCCGAGCACAAGAAATAGAAAATTTACAATCATCAGTACGGCAGTAAAAGTCATCATGTTCTTTTGTGATCCCTTCAGCGTTTTTACACTTATGTTTTTTTGCATCATCTCCTGATCCAGCCCTGTCATGGCAATGGCAATAAACATTCCTCCAATAATATGTTTCAGTGCAAATGATCCGGAGTTGACATCCCAATTAAATATTTTGGTGTAGCCTTTTTCAGTCATCATTGAAAATGCACCTGATAAATCTGTACCCAATGCTTTTGTGATAACAAGAATACATACAACAAGCCCAACCAGCATACCGGTGGTTTGTAAAGTATCTGTATAAATAATAGTTTTTACGCCACCTTCGAAAGTATATAGCAGAATCAATAATAAAATAACCAATGAAGTTGCGATAAAAGGAACTCCCATTTTATCTAAAATGAAAATCTGAAGTACAATGATCACTAAGTATAATCTTGCGGTAGCGCCAACGGTACGGGAAAGTATAAAAAAGAAAGCACCGGCTTTATGTGCATTGATGCCCAATCTTGTTTCTAAGTAAGTGTAAATGCTGGTAAGATTCATGCGGTAATAAAGCGGTATCAGCACAAATGCAATAACTATATAACCCAGCAGGTAGCCGAGCACTACCTGGAAATAATAAAAATTTCCTGTGCCCACTCCGCCCGGCACACTTACAAATGTGACACCACTAAGCGAAGTGCCGATCATGCCAAAGGCTACCAACATCCAATTGCTGTTGCGGTTGCCAATAAAAAAAGATTCGTTGTTGGAATTGCGTGATGTAAACCAGGCTACGCCGAGCAACAAAAGAAAATAACCGATGACGAAAGAAAATAAAACTACTGGAGACATGTTTGATTTGGGATTTTATTCCGAAGGAACTTCTTCGGAGGATTTTAGATTTTAGATTTCGGAATTGTTTTTTCTATAGCCTCCCGATTTTTTTGTTAGCTACTAATTTTTGAAGATAAAGAAATTTAGTTTCCCTTTGCTGCAATTTTTATACAATCTATATGAAGATAAAATCTCTGGCGGTTTTTTGCGGATCAAAAAATGGAAATAATCCTGTGTATGCAGCTCATGCTGCTGCTTTGGGTAAAATGCTTGCTCAAAATAATATTACTTTAGTTTATGGTGGTGGCAGCAAGGGCCTGATGGGAGTAATAGCTGATGCCATGATGGTAAGCGGCGGCAATGTGATTGGTGTGATTCCGAAAATTTTATTAGCATGGGAACATCAGCATGAGGGAATAACAGAACTGCTGATAACAGAAGATATGCATGATCGAAAAAAGAAAATATATGATCTATGCGATGCTGCAGTTATTTTACCCGGTGGTTTTGGCACTTTAGATGAACTTTTTGAAATGCTTACCTGGAATCAACTTTCTATTCACGATAAACCAATATTCATTCTTAACTCTGCAGGCTTTTATGATCATCTTCTTACACATATTAATCAGTTGCAGAAGCACGGGTTCTTGTATGAACCCACTGATAAACGAATGAGTTTTATAGATAACCCTGAAGATTTGTTTCCATTACTTCCTATATGATCTGTTTCCATTTCCCCCACCCTGAAATAATGGAATCTGAATGCCTGCCCGTAAAATTGGAATTGTTCTTCCATATCCATCTGTATAAGGTGAGTTGAAGTTGCCGGAAACATCAAACAATACTGCAAGATAATAATGTGGTTGGCCACCCCGACCATAACGACCCGTTGTATAACCGCCGCCAATTAAAAAGCTGCTGGCTGAAGCTTTATCTTTTATAACAGTCCCGTTATTTGGCGGAATATATTTTAATCGTAAAAAATTATACTCATATTGAGCCTGTGCGAAAATAAAACGAACAGGATATAATTTTACAAAGCCACCACCACCATAATTTTTTTGCCTGAGCCTGTCATTAAATACCTGGTAATCCCTGTAAGATGTATAATTATAATTGACCACAACTCCAGCATCAATCCAGTCAGTAATACTGTAGCCAAACACCGGGCTGCCGCCAACAAGAAAAGTATTGTTGTAAAATGCAAGGGAAATACTGCCTCCTGTAAAAAGGTTTTCTTTTTTTGATCCGCTTTTTTCTTCTTTCTCTTCTTTTTCCTGAGCAAATAAATTTGAAAAAGAAACGGCGGTAAATAAAATAACAGCGACAAATTTAGTTTTCATGTTTAGATTTTTTATTTGGCTAATTTAACTCCATTTGTTCAGTTGAGTTTAATTTCAATTCGTTAAAAATTTTTAATTTTTGTGGCATTTTCATCAGCATAGTTAAAACACAAATGCATACAATAAAAAGGAAAAGATTATTTCCTGAAAGAAAATAAATAACTATGGCAAATAAAGCCGGAATTTCACATAATGCCAGGTAAGTGATTAAAGCAGATCTGTAAAAATTTAGTTTTTCCATAAGGGACAAATCATTCTGCAAAGCTGCATAAATTTTTTTTCTGTATAATATTTGAGATGCAGTATAGCAAATAATATCAATAAAACAGTTTATAAAGAATAATATTTCTGCAATTGACTTACCTATAACCGGAGATTGCTGTAAAAAATTAATTCCAGCTGTTATGGCAGCAAAGAGGATTACACCTGCAACTATTATATAAAATAGTATTTGAATAGCTTTTATTGCATCCTTTGGCGAAGACGGTTCCTGAGTTTGCATATGACTTTAAAATATTTTACCTGCGTTTAAGATATTATTGGGGTCAAATACTTTTTTTATCTGCCGCATCAGGTTTAGTTGTTTTTCTTCAAACATAATGTCCATAAAGCCTTTTTGTATCAGGCCGATGCCATGCTCACCACTGATAGTACCCCCTAGTTTTTTTACCAGTTCAAATAAAGCCCGGAGGCTTATGTTCATTTCTTTATCGCCATAACTATTTGGAGTTCCTTCTTTTTTTATTCGGATATGCAGGTTGCCATCGCCGGCATGTCCATAACTCACAGCATGAAAATTATATTTTATTCCTAAATCTTTTACACCGCGGATTAATGCCGGCAATTCAGCCCGTGGCACCACCGCATCTTCTTCAATCGTATAACCTGCAAGTTTTACCACTTCAGCCACACTTCTTCTCAGTTTCCACAGTTCAGCTTTTTGCTGTGCATCATCGGCAAAATAAATTTCACCAATATCATATTGCAACAGCATTTCACTGATGGCTTCCATTTCACCCATTAATACTTCCATATTATTTCCATCCACTTCAATAATGAGATGGGCTTCGGTATCATCTGTAATCTGCACAGCGCTGCTGCTTACTGATGCACTTACAATTTTCAATGCCTCAATTTCTATCAGCTCCATAGCGCTTGGTGTAAAGCCTGCACGGAATATGGCGCTGACTGCTTCGGCTGCCTGTTCTAATTTTTTAAATGGAACAAGCATCAGCAAATCAAATTTCGGATGCGGAATTAATCGCAATACAATTTTTGTAACTATGCCCAATGTGCCTTCGCTGCCCACTATTAATTGAGTAAGATTATAGCCGGTGGAATTTTTCAACACATTTGCACCTGTCCAGATTATTTCTCCGGTGGGCAGCACCAATTCAAGGTTCAATACATAATCTTTTACCACGCCATACTTCACAGCTTTGGGGCCGCCGCTGTTTTCTGCAATATTGCCACCAATAAAACACGAGCCGCGGCTTGCAGGATCAGGCGGATAAAACAATCCTTTTTCTTTTACAGTATCCTGAAGTATTTCTGTAATCACCCCGGGCTCAGTAGTTACCTGCAGGTTTCTTTCATCAATGTTAAGAATGGTATTCATTCTTTCTGTAGATAAAACAACACCACCCAGGTGAGGCAATGCTCCGCCGCTTAACCCTGTACCGGCACCTCTCGGAGTAACAGGAATTTTATTTTCATTACAAATTTTCATTACAGAACTAATCTCTGCTGCTGTTCGGGGTTTGATAACTACATCGGGTAAAAAATGAAGATTCTCTGTTTCATCATGTGCATAGTGTTGAAGTGTTTCTTCATCAACCAGCACAAAATTTTCACCAACAATTTGTTTGAATGCAAAGAGATTATCTTCAGTGAGGCCAGTGATTATAGCAGTTTGCATAATGAATAAATATTCCTTTGCAGCAAAAGTCGCATAAATCAGTTAGAAGATAAAACCCGTCCGACCGGGGTCATCCCCGCCTGAATGACACAGTCGGGCAGGCGGGCGGGCAAAATTAATACCCTGAAGAATTTTTGTGAGAAGGGCACATACTTTGTTGTCTATTGCCCATATAAGAACTGAGTATGCCTTCTTTTATAAGAGAAAATTCAAATGCGCCGCGGCCATTATTATAATTTTTTAATGTGGACATGGTAGCATCATAAGTAAATGTTGCTTTAATGTCTTTCCACTGCAAACCAATTAATGGGATGATTGCATCTTTCAGCCGGTAATAAAGCCCGCCGATTAACTGGTACTCACCATCGCCTGATAAATTGTAATGTGCATTCATGCCAGCTACTGCTTCAAATGCTTTAGCCTGTGTGGTGTAATAAATATTTGGATTAATAAGCCACTGACTGTTCATTAAAAAACTTCCATTCATAAATCCGGTGTGGCGAACAGACAGCCGGTTGTCAATACCCGGTGAAGAATTAAAGAAAGATTCCCGCGGCCTGTTTACATGCTGAGCAGAATAGCCGGCATTCAGATAAACTTTATCATTGGGAAAATAAGCATAGTTAAGCCCAAGATGCACATCAAGATAATTGATATTGTTATTTGCAAGTACGGCTGATGTTGGTAATTTATTATCAAAAAAATGTCCGTCAAACTGATCAGGAAATTTCAGGTTGCTTACGTTGATTTGTTTATTAGCCCAACCAATATTGAAGCCGGCACTAAATAAACTACCTGAATTTATCAATTGATGATATGCAAGCGAGCCATAAATTTTTGTGGAAGTAAGATTGCCACTACCGGCCTCATCATGCAGTACAACGCCACCAACACCAAGCCAGCCATTTTGTAACTTGTTACGCATTACCTGCACATCGCCAAATGCACTCATGGTTTTATAAGGTATAGCCATGATGCTTGACCACTGATTACGGTAATTAATTCCAATCCTGTAATCACCATCAGGAATAAAACCTGTGTTTGCAGGATTCGTAATGAGTGGCGAATTCATGAATTGAGAAAAATGTAAATCCTGGCCTTGCAGGGAAATCACAAATAATAAATTCCAAATTCCAAATAATATTTTCTGTAAACTCTTCATTCTATTATTAATATTCTGATTCATTATTGACTGTCATGTTCTAAAACTATCATCTATTATCTTATTAACGTTATATCACCCTTCTTAGTTGTTTTAGTTCCGTCAAAAAAATCCACATCTAAAGTATAGGCATATACATCCATCGGCTGTACCACACCTTTATATTTACCATCCCAGCCAACTAGCCTGTTATTAGTTTCAAATACTTTTTGCCCCCAGCGGTTCCAGATGATGAATTTCATTTTTACAATACCAAAACCCCGGACAAAAATTTTACTGTTTACATCGCCAGTGTTGGGTGTAAATGCATTGGGCACATCTACCAATGCTGCTACCAAAGTTGTTACCTGTTGGCAAACTGTATCTGCACAACCGGCTGCGTTTATTGCAGTAAGGCATGCATTAAATGTACCCGTTGTATTATATTGATGAACGACTGGTAATCTTGATGAAGTAATAATGCTGTCGCCATCACCAAATTTCCATTTAAAATTTATTGCATCTATTGATGAAAGATTAGTGAATGTAGTGGGTGTATTTTCAATTGGTGGGGCCGGAGCAAAACTAAAATCAGCTGTTGGATTACTAAAAACTGTGATGGAAAAAAATGCGGTGTCAGAAATATTGCATGTATTGGCATCAATAACAATTAATGTAATTGTATAAGTGCCCGGTGTTGTGTAAAGATGTGTTGGATTAGCAGCTGTTGATGTACCAGCATCACCAAAGTTCCAGAGAAATGTTTGCCCCGCAACTGATGTATTTGTAAAAACAGCGCTGTATGGAACACAACCGGTGGGTGGTGTAGTAAACTGAGCCACTACCAATGGAGCAATGCTTATTGTTTTGGTAATCGTATCTGGTGCATTGCAATAAGCCGTATCCTGCAATGTCAATTTTACTATATAAGAACCCGGCGCTGCATAAGAATGATTAACAGGTGCAGAGCCTGAAATTACAGTTGGTGAACCATCACCAAAATCCCAAATAAAAGATTGATTGGTAAATGGCCTTATGACAGGTGCAACGGATAAATTATCAAACCTGTATTTAAGCGAATCGCATGGTGCAAGTTTTACCGGGTTAAAATCAAGAAACGCTTCAAGGTTTCCTACTTTAATATTTAAATACGCTGTATCCCTGATATTGCAAGTAGTGGAATCTTCTGCAATCAACATGACCTGGTAATTACCCGGCAGATTAAAAGTATGTGAGATATTAGGTACTGTTGTAATAGTGGGGTTGGGTAATGATCCATCTCTGAAATACCAGTAGTATGTTACGCCATTAGCAACGGTATCAGTAAAGTCAACAGTAAGGGGGGCGCATCCAGCTGTATCTCTTGGTACGCCATTAATAGAAGAAATTGGACCCGCATCCACTCCGGCAAAATCAAAAGATATTTTTATCATAGCGAGATTACAACCACCACCTGGCGCTGCACCATTTGAAGGAGACCATACACCCGGTGTGGTAGGAAAAACCGGTGTGTTATCAACACAATTGGCACATACGGCCTGATATATTACACCCTGCCTGTCGAAGCGGCTGGTGCCACCATCCACATGATCGGCGAAGCCACCATTTTGCCCATAATAACTTCCGAATAATTGTGAAACTGCATTTTTCTTTAATACAAAAAAATAAAAATCTTTCCCATCCGGTATCATGGGAATTGCATCTGCAGTCAATGGCATTGGATTAGTACCCGAAGATTGGTATTCATTAGTTGGATCAATAGCTCCACCCCAACCTGATACATAAACATTTTCACAATTGTCAACTAAGAATGCCGTAATGGAAATATTGGGTGTGCTTGCTGCCCGTCCAAAAGTTGTAGAATAAACAAAGGATGAAAGATCGGGTTGCAGTTTTGCAATAAACTGAGGTGCCCCTGCATTACTGAAAACTGCATTCTGTACAGGCCATGCTCCCCTGGATTGCCCGGTAACATAAGGAAAACCCAAAAGATCAAACTGCAAACCAAATATTTGGTCGGTAGCAGGGGTGCCAAGATAAGTGGTTCGGATGATTGAATTACCATTATTACTAATTACAGATATAAAGCCATCAATACCTCCCTGGTTTGATGTGCCAATTGTGCCTGCTGTATTTCCGGGAAAATTATTTGTACTTGCTGTACCACCTGCAACATAAATATTGCCATTGGGAGCAAGAGAAAGTACATAAGCAGCATCATTTCCGTCACCTCCTAAATAACTTGCAAATGTGAGAGCTGTAACATTGGGATCCATTTTAAGAATTACACCGTCCTGTACCCCGCCGGGTGTGGTTTGAAATGCACCTGCTGTTGCGGGAAATCTGTCAATTAAAATTGCACTGTTTGATTGGGTACAGGAAGCTATATAAATATTACCAGACCCATCCAATATCACTTCACTTCTTCCATCGTCACCATAATTTTGCTGCAATGAATTAACTCCATTTCTTGTTGGACTAATATTGACACCATCATCCCCTGTACCGCCTATTCTTTTTGAACCTGTTAAAATAGTTCCGGTAGTATTTAATTTAGAAACTACAATATCATAACCCCCTCCTTTTCCTATTAATGCGCTTCCTGTTGTTGGATAATTGGAAGAATTGCTGCGGCCGGCAATGATGAGATTGCCTGCACCATCTACCACCAGGCTATGCGGCTGATCATCACTTGAACCTCCCAGATAAGTAGCATACAAACGGTTTGTACCGTTAGCAGATAATTTGATTATTCCCATATCAGAACCTGAAGCACCCACACCGCCACCCCATGTAGTTTGAAATGCGCCAAGTGAAACAGGAAAACCAGAGCCTGGCGAAAGAACTATGCCACCGCCAAAAAAACTTCCATCGGGGCCATAAGTTGCAGTATAGCCCCAGTTGCTGCTTTGGCTTCCTGAAAAAGAACAGAAAATAAGTGTGGGATCAATAACAAGAACTTCTTTATCG
>JANOJO010000314.1:0-2173 GCA_031418795.1 Bacteroidota bacterium
CATCGTTCCGCCTTTGGCGGACACTTGTACAGTGTGTAATTCTATTCAGCATATTCAACCGCTCCGGTTGTTATCAACCAGCTCTGATTAATAAAAATAAAAAAATGAAATCTGTAAAAAGTATGAAGCAATCGGAGTCTAAGAACCCCCCTTTGGGGGGCAGGGGGGCTTTTAAAAAACTTCTTCCAATATTATTCTTCATTCCCTTCTCAGTTTTTTCGCAGCAGGATTCTGTACAGTCAGGAGCATATCAATGGAACGAACCGGCAGCAACTAAACAAAATAAAATCTCATCAACTGTTTTACTGGAAGGCAAAGTCCACGACTTTGAATGGATGCAGATAAATGCAAATACACTATCCGGTAAAAAAAACATTAAACTAACTAATCCTTCCAACCAGGAACAGCTAATAATTATCAAATCGGGAATCTGCACTATTAAAATAAATGATTCAGTTTTTTCACTTACTCCGGGGAGTGTGGCAGTATTAATGCCCGGTCAAAAATATTCTATTAAAAATACAGGCAAAGAGCATTGTAGTTTTTTCACCATGAAATACCGCAGCAAACAACCAGTGAATTTGCAAAGAGGCAGCAGTTCGTTTGTAAAGGTTTGGGAAACGATTCCTTATAAAGCAAATACAATTGGCGGTGGCAGAAGAGATTTTTTTGAAAGACCAACAGCTATGCAAAAAAGATTTGAAATGCATGTCACCACTTTAAAAGAAGGAATTAAAAGTCATGAACCGCATACACACCGTGCCGAAGAAATTGTTTTAATCATTGAAGGTGATACTGAAATGCAATTAGGCCAGGGGATTGTTAAAACAAGTGCTGGTGGTTTTTATTATTTAGGCAGCAATGTATCGCATGCTATAAAAAATATCGGAACAAAACCAAGCACCTATTTCGCTTTTCAGTTTGAATAAAATATTAACCATACAAGGCATACAAGAAATACAAGAAAAAAACTTATATGCCTTGTATGTCTTGTATGTTTCAAAATAAATAAATGAACAAACAATTTTTATACTTATCAGTTTCAATAATGCTGTTTGCATGTAAGACAAAAGAAGTACAAAAACCCGTGCAACTCATTACCCTCGACCCTGGCCACTTTCATGCAGCGTTGGTACAAAAATCAATGTATGATGATGTTGATTCAACAGTATATGTATACGCACCGGGAGGAAATGATTTGAAATGGCATCTCGACAGAATAAATAATTACAATACAAGGGCGGAAAATCCCACTCATTGGAATGAGCAGGTTTATACCGGAAATGATTTTTTTGAAAAGATGATTGCTGAAAAAAGGGGGAATGTGGTTGTACTGAGCGGCAACAACAAAAAGAAAACTGATTATATACTTGCGTCTTTGCAAAATGATTTCAATGTACTGGCAGATAAACCCATGGTAATTGATGCAGCTGGTTTTGAAAAACTGAAACAGGCATTTGATGTAGCTTCAAAAAATAATTTATTGCTTTATGATATCATGACGGAGCGTTTTGAAATAAACACTGTACTGCAACGTGAACTTTCCATGATACCGGAAATTTTCGGCACACTTGAAAAAGGAACAATAGAAAATCCTGCCATCACCAAAGAAAGTGTGCATCATTTTTATAAATATGTTTCCGGTTCTGTTTTAACAAGGCCAGCCTGGTTTCTTGATGCATCACAACAGGGCGAAGGCATTGTAGATGTAATGACACATTTGGTTGACCTTGTACAATGGGAATGTTTTCCCGGGCAAATAATTGATTACACAAAAGACATTCAGATAAATACCGCCAAACGCTGGCCAACAGAAATTTCCTTAAATCAATTCAGAGCCGTAACCAAACTCGATAATTTTTCTGAATTTTTAAAACATAATATCACTGATACTATCCTTAAAGTTTTTTGTAACGGAGAAATTAATTACACATTAAAAGGAGTTCATGCTAAAACATCTGTTATCTGGAATTACAAAGCACCGGATGGAACAGGTGATACTCATTATTCCTTTATGCGTGGTACTAAAGCTGACCTTGAAATAAGGCAAGGGAAAGAAGAGGATTATAAACCTGCCCTTTATATTCATCCTCGTTTAAATACGGTCTATGATCCAACGGAGGCTTTCAAAAAAATAAAATCAAAATATCCCGGTATTGAATTGAAAGAAATT
>JANOJO010000315.1:0-4492 GCA_031418795.1 Bacteroidota bacterium
AACTATCAATATACTTCTGCCAATGAAGCAATCGGCAGAGTACTCAGCATAACAGAAGATAAAAATTTGGGTGTATGGATTGGCGGGGATAAAGGACTTTTTTATTTTAATAACGGCAGCATCAGAAAAATAGAATTGCGAAGCAAAACAATTCTGGCAGCAGAAGCATTACACACCGATGCTGCGGGTAATGTGTGGGTGGGAGATGTGAATGCTTTATATAAATTAACTGCAAAACAAATTGACACCATTAATAAAAATAATTTATCTGTAATCAATCTTTTTCCTTTTGCTGATTTTAATAAAAGAGTTTTTGGATTAACTACTGACAATAAACAGAATCTTTACATCGCCGGCTATGATGGTGTATATAAAATAAATGCTGATGCAAAAAGATACGAAACAGTTTGGAATAACACCAACCCGCCACTTTTTGTACGATCGGTTGCTGCCACATCACCCGACAGTATTTTCTGGAATAGTCTTTACAGCCATCCTGTACAAATGATAAATGGAAAAATCAGTACCCGTTTCAGCGAAGATTTTATAGGAAGAACAGTTTTTACTTCAAATAATAAAATATATTCTTTAAATACAAGTGGTGTTGGAATGATAAAAGACGGACTCGTGCAACCCATTGTTTCTTTTTCAGATATTACCAATAATGCAGTAGCGGCATTGATAGATGCAGAAGAAAATATCTGGGTTGGCTCCTGGGAAGGATTGCAGAAATTCAGACGAACTTCTTTCAAACAGTATCAATTGGGCCATAAAACACAGAAAGAAATTTTTTCTTTTCTCGAACGAAAGAATGGTGATTTATTATTTGGCAGCAACCGCGGATTAGTATTTAAAAAAAATAATGAAACTATTGCTGAAGATAAATCAATACCTGGTTTATTCCCACTGGCAGAGGTTATGTGTATGGTTGAAGATAATGATGGATCATTTTGGGCAGGCAGCGGTTATCAGGGCATCAGCAGGTATAAAAATAAACTGCTTACCAACTGGAGTGATACTGGTTTTTTAAAAGATAATAATTGCGAAGCCCTATATGCAACGGGAGATGGAAAATTATTTGCCTGTACAGAAAATGGAGTTACGCTTATTGACCCAAAATTGATTGAACCACTATCCGCACATTATCCGTTTGCTAAAAAATATTCCAGGCGGCCTGAATTGTTTGGATGTTTTCAAACAGGCAATTCGGGTTATTGGTTTTATGGCAGTCAGGGTTTGTATAAACTAAAAAATGATCAGTTAGCAGATGACTCCATCATGAATATGCCGGTAAAAAGTTTATACATCCATAAAATTATTGCCGATAAAAAAGGAAATATATGGATTGCAACACAGGGAAAAGGATTATTGCTTTGCCGTTATGAGAATGAAAATATTATTTTACAAAAACAATACGACAGCCGCAATGGCCTGCCATCTGATATTGCATTGAGTGTACTTGCTGATAAAAATAATAATATCTGGCTGGGAGATTATATGAGTTTTTCAGTTCTCTTAAATCCGGGGATTGATGAACAGCTTATCAGTTTCAATGAAAAAGACGGGTTGCTTTCTTCTTACTATCAAACCCTGAAACTGGAACAACAAAAGAATGGAACTATCTGGGGACTTACCAGCATGGGTCTTATTTCATTTCATCCTGATAGTATTGGTCTCAACAATCTTGCTCCGGTTTTGATTTTGAAAAATATTTCTGTAAGCGGTATTTCAACTAATTTTTCTGTTGCATCATCTCCTATTTTTTCTTACAAACATAATTCAGTACAGTTTCATTTTACTGCTGTTTCACTTACTGATCCTACAAAGATTCGATATGCTTACCGCTTAAAAGAATTGGACAGCAACTGGACTTTTACAAATAACCGTGTTGTTGATTTTAATTTTTTACAACCCGGCAATTATATTTTTGAATTGAAAGCCTGCAACAATAATAATGTATGGACTATACAGCCCCTGCAATTCAATTTTACGATTCGTTCGCCCTGGTGGCAAACATGGTGGTTCCGGATTTTTGCATTACTTACGGCAATAACAATTTTTTATTTCTTCTACAGAAGAAGAATAAAAGATATAAGAAATAAAGCAGCCATAAAACAACAGCTTGCCGAACTGGAAGCAAAAGCCATCCGTTCACAAATGAATCCGCATTTTATTTTTAATTCACTTAATGCCATACAGGAATGTATTGTAACAGAAAAAATAGATGCGGCGTATGATTATCTGTCCCGTTTTTCAAAACTTCTGAGACTGGTACTCGACAATTCAGATAAAAATTTTATCCCGCTTACCAGTGAACTGGAAACTATCCGGCTTTATTTATCACTGGAGTCGCTGCGTTTCAGTCAGTCATTTACTTACAGTATAGAAGTAAATGATAAATTAGATAAAGAAGATATTTATGTTCCATCTTTGCTGCTTCAGCCACTTGTGGAAAATGCAATCTGGCATGGGTTGAGCAATAAAGAAGATGAGAAAAAATTGAAAATATATTTTTCTGAAAGTAATGGAAAGTTAACATGTGTGATAGAAGATAATGGAATAGGCCGTGCAAAAGCTGAAGAAATAAAAAAACAGAAAATAGGCGCTGCAAAATTTGAATCAAAAGGAACTAAGTTAGTTTATCAGCGCATTGCTCTGCTCAATCATCAAAATCCGGGTTCCGCAAAAGTGGAAACAATAGATTTGTTTGATAGCAGAGGTAATGCATCAGGCACAAGAGTTATTATAACCCTGCCGTTTCATTTTCTTCAAAACATGTAAAAAAGAATTTTATAAAACAATTACAGCAAATGATTAAAATTTTAATAGTTGATGATGAGCAATCTGCCGGGCGGATACTGAAAGTGCTGATTGAAAAACATATACCCGGGGTGAAGCAGATTGAAATTTGTAATAAACCAACTGAGGCGCTGGAACTATTAAAAACTTTTCAGCCAACGCTGCTGATGCTGGATATAGAAATGCCTGGTATGAATGGCTTTGATTTTTTGAACCGTGCCGGCGATTGGAATTTTGATGTCATCTTTACAACGGCTTATGATAAATATGCCATCAAGGCTATTCGTTTTAGTGCATTGGATTATTTATTAAAACCGGTTGATATACTGGATTTGCAAAATGCGATTAACCGCCATATTGTAAAAAGACAAACTGCCGTAGAAAATTCGCAGCAGCCATTGGTGGATAATTTAATTTATAACCTGCGGCAAAAAGATCAGCAGCAATTCAAACTGGCATTATCCACCAGCGAAGGAATATTTTTATACGATCCAAAAGACATTGTATTGCTGGAAGGAAGCAGTAACTACACTAAGTTTTATTTCAATAATCAAAAAACATTGGTAGTGGCAAAAACTTTGAAAGAGTATGAAGATATTTTATTGGATCATCAGTTTCTGCGTGTACACAAATCATATCTTGTAAATAAAATTCATGTAATAAAAGTGGACAGGGAAGGAGTATTGGAAATGAGTTCCAAAATGTATATTCCTGTTAGCCGCAGAAGGAAAACAGAAATTATGCAATGGTTTGAGAAATGAATTTTCGAATGCTTTGTATAAATAAAGAACCCTGACTAATAATGCCGGGTTAGAAGCGATGAAGGTTGAAAAAAATATTTTTTGAAAAGCTTTATTTTCTTCTTACCCATTATCTGATTGCCGTCACCAAAAAAACAACACCCTCCACCCATTCTAACTAAGATAAAATCTGTTACTATAATATTTTAGATTATCTGATTGCCGTTCTTTTCGTAACTTCTGATTTGTGATTTTTAAAATTTAAACCGGCATGAGGGTTTTGTTATGAGAAAATATATCATCTGCATCTGCTTATCGTTTTGTTTATTCTCTATCGTGAACGGCCAGGATATTACCAGGAGAATTATTGACAGCACTAAAAATGAACTTAAAACTGCGAAAGGAAATAAAAAAATAGACTGCCTGAACTTTCTTGCAGAAGTCTTCTATGGTCTTTGGGATGAAAATGACAAACATCTTGATACAGCTTGTGCATACAGTGAAGAAGCTTATAAACTGGCAAAAAACTCGGGATACAAGCAAGGATTGGGACATGCACTTTTATGTAAAGCACAGTGCTATGGTGGCAGAGTAGATGATAACAGGAATAATAATAATTCTGAGGCAAACTATGCTGAAACATATAACTACGCAAATCAAGCTATTCAAATGGGTGAAGACATCAAAGATTACAGGTTGATCGGAGATGTCTATGATATGCTGAAATGGATGGAACGCTGGAAAGGTGATGATATAAAATTTAAGTATAATGTCGAAAAAGCGATCTACTATTACGAAAAACCTGTTACAAAAAAACTAACGGGACATTTGGACATCTCCCAATGTGATCAATGCCAGGGAAATGAAAGTAACTTAGCATGGCTCTATTCATTATTGGCTACGATAGCCTTGGGCGAAGATAATCAGCCAAAAGCAAAAGAATCCATAGACAA
>JANOJO010000316.1:0-3389 GCA_031418795.1 Bacteroidota bacterium
AGGAAAAGTAAATCTTTATTTACCAGGTCTTCTTTTATTTTATGGGCAAAACCTGTAAACTCAGTGCTGCTGATCAGCTTCCATGTTTTTCCCATGTCAGTTGATTTACCCAGATAGGTTTTATGATCACCAAACATGTGATTATCAAAAGTGGCGTACACTGTGTGCTTATCAAACCGGCTGGGTTCAATGCTGCTTATCCATGTTTGTGCCGGAATACCTGCATTTTTATAATTAGGAGAAACTTTTGTCCAGGTGGTGGCGCCATTAATTATGTATTGGCTGGCATTTATTGTGTATTGAATATTTCCATCATCCGTTCCCACCCAGATGATATTTTCATCAAGCGGCGATTCGGCAATAGAAAAAATGGTGCAATGATTTTCTGCTGAAGTATTATCGGCGCTGAGGCCTCCGCTTTCTTCCTGCTCTTGTTTCTTTATATCATCGGTAGTAAGGTCTGGTGAAATTTTTGTCCATTTATGTCCCCTGTTAGTTGATATAAAAAGATATTGAGAACCTATATACAGGTTCTTTTTGTTTTTCATTCCTGTTACAATCGGCGTATTCCAGTTCCATCTCAATTTTTCATCACCGGGGCCTTCCTGTGGTTTTATAGAAACAGACTTTAATGTTGTAAGATTTATTCTCGCCGCATTTCCTCCCTGCGATTCTGCATAAGCAATATTGTTATCATTTGGATCCGGCACTACCCAGAAACCATCACCTCCATAAATTATTTTCCAGTCACCATTGCCAACTCCACCGGGTTTTGCAGAAGGGGCAAACCAACTACCGTTATCCTGCAAACCTCCGTATACACGATAGGTTTCATTGTTATCAACTGCCACATGATAAAACTGGCCTACAGGTAAACCCTGGTTAAATGTCCAGCTTGCTCCACGATCAAGGCTTACATAAACACCTCCGTCAGTACCCAGGTACATTTGATTTGTGTTATTAGGATTAATCCAGAGTGCATGATGATCGCTGTGTACCCAACCCCCTTCATTGTTTGCGTCGGTAAATGAATAACCGCCATCATTGGAATAAGAAAAACTTAAAGCCGGACGATAGACTCTTTTTGGATCTTTAGGATCTATTACCAGCGTACTGAAATAGAACGGACGGGATACTACATTGAATGTAGCGCTTTGTTGTTTCCAGTTTTCGCCACCATCAGAAGAAATGTATAAGCCGGTATTATTTGATTCTACAATAGCCAGCATATTTTGCGGAGCACTTGGCGCTAATGTTAATGCCACACGGCCAAATGGTTTTGGCGGAAGTCCTTTGGTTAATTCTTTCCATGTTTTACCACCATCCAAACTTTTATAAACAGCGCTACCCGGTCCGCCTGAATTAAATGAATACGGTTGTCTTCTGAATTGCCATGTAGTGGCATAAATAATATCTGTATTGGTGGGATCAACAGCTATATCAGCACAACCGGTCTTTTCATCAATGTATAAAATCTTATTCCATGTTTTTCCTGCATCGGTTGATTTATATAAACCGCGGTGAATACCATCGCTCCACAATGGTCCGGGCGCAGCCACATAAATCACATTGGAATTTTTGGGGTCAATTATGATTTTAGAAATATGTTCTGTACTGTCAAGCCCGATCTTTGTCCAGTTTTCTCCTGCATCGGTGGATTTATATAATCCATTACCGATAGAAACTGAATTACGCATATTGCTTTCACCGGTACCTGCATAAATCAGTTTCGGATTTTTTTGATCAATAGCAATGGCGCCGATTGACTGACAATATTTATCAAATATGGGTTTGAAAGATGCACCTGCATTGGTTGTTTTCCAAATGCCGCCGCCAGCAGTAGCTACATAAATTGTTTTGCCATCTTCATTCACGCCTTCAATAGCTGTTATGCGGCCACTCATGGTGCCTGGTCCAAGCCAACGGGCTTCCATCATACCGAATGTAGAAGAGTTGATTTGTGTTTGTGCAATTGCTGTTGAAGATGCCGCAAAAATTAATGTGCAGAAAAAAAGATTATGCATAATAGATTTGATTGATGTTCTTCTAAAATAATAAAACCCGGTTTTTCACCGGGCTTTATTTATAACATTTATTTATTTTGGAACTTTAAATAAAGATTCATCTAAAGTTTTATTGAATTCAATTTTTGTAACAGTAACTATTCCGCCGGGGCCCATGCCTGTCAGGGAAAAAGGGAAAACATAGCCTTCCTGTTTGGTAAAATTGCTGAAAGTTTGATCCTGTGTTGCTTCCTGGCCTGTAGATTTTGTTTTCGTTATTTGCCTGATCATATTATAGCTGGAAGGATCAAAAAACATGGTGGCTTCAGCGCCTCCTTTATAGAGTACTTTCAGTTTGAAACATTCTGTTCCTTCAAAATCTTCTTTACCGATAAATTCAACTGTATGGCCTTTTTCTTTATAATTCAATAAAGGACTCTGTAAATCCAATTGATCAGCTGATTCTTTTACAACTTCGGCAGGCATAGCTTCCGGAGCTGCTTGCCCCTGGAAAGGTAAATAGGTCCATCCTTCAGTAGTTGTATTGATAATATAACCCGTCATACCCATTACGGCTATTTCAACACGCAGCCCTTTATTATGTTCCTGTGAAATTTTGATCGGGATATCCATACCCTGTACAGATAAACTTCCTTCTGTAATCATTGTATTCAGTTGCAATAATTTTTCTTTGCCGCCGATGGCTGCAAGATGTTTTTCTATAATTTCATCGGCAGTTTGTGAAAAAGCCGGCAACACTAAGGATAAAGAAAGTGTAACAAGTGAAATAAATTTTTTCATGATTATGAGTTTTAAAATAGTTGTCGAAATTAGTAATTAACTTTTCACCAGCAATAAAAACAAAGATTAAAATAATTTTCTAACTATGAATTCCTTTTCCATAAGCGGAAAACTTGTTGATGTTCATACACAGACGATTTACCCGGCTGAAGTGGTTGTAAAAGAAGGAAAAATTGTTTCAATAAACAGGGCTACCGACTCACGACTCACGACTCACGACTATATTCTCCCGGGTTTTATAGATGCCCACATTCACATCGAAAGTTCCATGCTTGTTCCGTCTGAATTTGCAAAGCTTGCAATAGTACATGGAACCGTAGCAACAGTAAGCGATCCGCATGAGATTGCCAATGTATGCGGAATTGCCGGGGTGGAATTTATGATCGCAAATGGAAAAACGGTTCCTTTTAAATTTCATTTTGGTGCGCCCAGTTGCGTGCCGGCTACCATATTTGAAACCGCAGGCGCTGCTTTAGACGCAGCGGATGTAGAAGCTTTAGTGCAGAAAGATGAAATAAAATATTTAAGTGAGGTGATGAATTTCCCGGGTGTTTTATCTGGAGATGAAGCCGTACTAAAAAAAAT
>JANOJO010000317.1:0-2234 GCA_031418795.1 Bacteroidota bacterium
ATTTACATACGAAATCAGGTCATATCCTTTTTCTTTCATACTGGCATATAAACCAGGTTCAAAATTTTTATTCATGAATTCGCCCAATACACCGCCGAGTTTGTTGTGTTGTGTGCAAATAAGTGTCATCACATGCTGGTAATCGGCGCCATTGCTTACATGATTATCCAAAAAAACATCCGGATCAGTAAGATGAAATATTTCTGCAAATGCTCTTGCTTCTTTTGAATCGCTTTTTATAAAATCGCGGTTGAGGTCAAGATTCTGGCTGTTGCCACGGAAACCAAATTCTTCCGGGCCATTTTGATCCACACGGTAATTGGCGCTGCGGTTTAAACAGCCACCAATATTATAAACAGGAATAATGGCGAGAACGATATTGTCAGGCAGACCCACCCCATTTACTTTAATTTGAGAACTCTTTGTTTCACCCCTCCCGGGAGGGGAAGATTTGCCTTTAATGGGAGGGAATGCAATATCTCTTGCCAGCAACATGCTTGCATCAATACCATCCGGCTCGCCGGGATGAATACCATTGTTTATCAGGATAACTCTCTTATTATTTTTCCTGATGTTGTCAAAATTGTAATCGCCATTATTTGCTACCACTACAAGGTGAAGTGGATAGCCGGCATCGCTCATTCCCATCGTAAGCATTTTTACTTTACCACTTTTTTCATCTAGTTTTTTCCACCAATCAACGATTTCAAAATAAGTTGGTGTTTGTGTGCCATTGCTTTTTTCAAATACGGTAGTAATATTTTGGGCAAAAATGAAATTGCAGAATAAAATGAAACTTCCTGTCAGCAGTTTTTTCATAAAAAATAATTGAACACTAAAAATACTAATTCGGATAATGCTATGCCGTGTAAAATTTTTCCAATGAATAAAAGTCAGCTATAAAAAAAGGCACCCCGATAAAATCGGGATGCCTTTCAAATAATTTATTGAAATGTATTACTTACTTAGTTTATTAAGTTTTATTGCCAGCTTGCTTTTCAAATTTGCTGCTGTGTTTTTATGAATGATTCCTCTTTTTGCAAGTTTATCAATCATAGAAACAGTAGCTGGCATTTTCTCTGCAGCTTCTTTCTTTTCATTTATTGCCCGCAGATCCCGAACAGCATTGCGGGTGGTTTTGCCATAATATTTATTTCTTTCACGACGCTTTGCTGACTGACGAACGTCTTTTTTTGTTGCTTTGTGATTAGCCATTTTCTCTTGTTTTTATCCCAATTTTTATAGGGAGGCAAAGGTAGGGTTGCATGGGTTAAGTACCAAAAGATCATCCCGATATTTATCATGACCAATTTCTAAAAATAGCGGGGCTTTTTAATTCAATGAATATTGAGTGGCCAATAAAAAAATTTCTGAAAATTCGACAATGAGTTTGCAAGATTGAATTGACTGCAATGTTAATTCTCTAAACCGTTCAAAATGACGGCATTTTCGGATTTTTGGCTGATATTTGCTCCTATCTCATAATGCCATTATTAAATGGAGGGGATTTTATAATAATGAAAGACTTCCAGTACATCACCAGCCAGCATCCGGCATTTATTGAAAATTTATACAGGGATTTTTTAAAAAATCCTGACAGCATCGATCCGGAGCTAAAGAAATTTTTTGAAGGTTTTGATTTTGCTGCGTCCTTATTTAAATCAACTGAACTTTCAAATGGTTCTTCTAAAAAGGGAGCAGAGCCATTAAAAATTGATTCAGCTGCTGAACCATCAACGATAGATTGGAAAAAAGAATTGGGTGTGTACAGGATGATACTGGGTTACCGGAATAAAGGACACCTGATTGCAAAAACAAATCCTATCCGTGAAAGAAAAGACAGGGATGCTAATCTCAATTTGATTTTCTTCGGATTAACAGAAGAAGATCTTGATAAAAATTTTCATGCAGGAAATTTAATAGGCCTGGGTGAAACAACACTCAGGAATATTATTCTCCACCTGGAAAAATGCTATGCTCATCATGTTGGTATTGAATTCAAATATATCAGCAACCAGGAAAAAATCGGATGGCTGACAAATGAAATGGAAAATAATTTTCATCATCCTTTGTCACTAACTAAACGCAAACGCATTTTGGAAAAACTGAACCAGGGTGTAATGTTCGAAAAATTTTTACACACAAAATATGTAGGGCAAAAAAGATTTTCATTAGAAGGTGGAGAAACAACTATTGCTGCACTGGATGCTATTATCAACACGGCTGCAGCAAAC
>JANOJO010000318.1:0-4651 GCA_031418795.1 Bacteroidota bacterium
CTAAGATTACCTGGTTTGGCCAAACTTATGGCAAATCAAGAGAATCAGAATTGAATCTTGGGCTTGATCTGCAAGGCGGCATAAACGTAACGATGGAAGTGGAGCTTACCGGCCTGTTACGATCAATGAGTAATAATTCAAGAGACCCGCAGTTTAATAAAGCATTGGAAAATGCCAATAAACAAAAAGCAAATAGCCAGGCAGATTTCATTTCACTTTTTTCTTCAGAATATAAATCACTTGCAGGCGATGGTAAAATGGCGGGCATATTTTCTGCTGCCAACCAGGATCAGATTCCAATTGGATCTTCTGATGCAAAAGTGCTGGAAGTAATTCGTAAAGAAGCCGGCCAGGCAATCAACAGAACTTACCAGGTTTTACGCAGCCGTATTGATCAGTTTGGTGTGGCGCAGCCAAATATTAATCTGGAAGAAGGAAAAGGAATTATTACAGTTGAGCTTCCCGGCATTGATGATCCGGAAAGAGTAAGAAAATATTTACAGGCATCTGCCAATCTTCAGTTTTGGGAGGTTTATAATATTAAAGAACTGAGTGAAGAACTTACTGAAGCGATTAAGGCTTTTGCTGAAATAATGAGTGGCGCAAAAGCAATTCCTGATTCTGCAAGTGGAACTACACCTGCAAAACCTGACAGTGTAAAAAATGCCGAAGGTAAATTATCTGATCTTCTTGGTGGGCAGACACAATTAATAGATACTAATAAGAATACTCCTGCGCAAGTAAAAAAAGTGCTAACTGATTACATTCAGTTTGTTACTGCCAATCCACCTGATCCGCAAACGGGAAAACAAACATTTCCTGCTGCCATTGGTTATGTAGCCATAAAAGATACTGCCCAGGTAAGAGAGTATCTGAATTTGGATGGCCTTATCAGCAAATTTCCGGCTGATGCCCGTTTTTATTATGGTGTGGTGGAAACAAATGATGAAACACTAAAGAAAAATGATTTTGTTCCTTTATATGTAATTAAAACTTATGGTGCAGATAAAGCTCCAATTGAAGGTGATGCAGTAACAGATGCCAGCCAGGATTTTGAACCTCTCACCAGCAAAGTGGTTGTAGATATGAAGATGAATCCGAAAGGTGCAAGTGACTGGGCTACGCTTACTGCAAGAAGTGCACAGCTTGATATTCCCATTGCTATTGTGCTGGATAATATTGTTTATTCTGCCCCTGTGGCGAGTGAAAAAATTGAAGGCGGCAGATCTCAGATTAGTGGAAATTTTACGGTTGAAGAAGCACAGGACCTTGCCAGTATTCTTAAAGTAGGTAAACTACCAGCACCAGCAAAAATTGTGCAGGAGCAAGTGGTGGGCCCTACTCTTGGCGCTGATGCTATTGCAGGTGGATCAAAAGCATTTTTAATTTCTTTTATCGTCATCTTTTTGCTGATGCTGGTTTATTACAATACATCAGGATGGGTGGCCAATATTGCTTTAATACTAAACTTATTATTTACAGTAGGTGTGCTTGCCGGATTAGGCGCTACATTAACTGCGCCGGGTATTGCGGGTCTTGTACTCACCATTGGTATGGCAGTTGACACCAACGTAATTATTTATGAACGTATAAAAGAAGAACTCACAAGAGGCAAGGGTTATCAGCAGGCTATCAGTGATGGTTACCGCAGATCGTTACCACCTGTATTGGATGCTCACATCACCACGTTGCTTACAGCTATTATTCTTTTATATTTTGGATTGGGTCCGGTAAAAGGATTTGCTACCACGCAGATTCTTGGTATTCTTCTTTCCCTATTCTGTGGCATATTAGTTAGCCGCTGGGCTTCTGACTGGTTTACCAGCAAAAAAAGACACTTAGAATACTTTACAGGAATAAGTAAACGCATTTTCAAACATTCTGCTTTTAAATTTATTGAATACAGAAAAATAGCTTATGGTATTTCAATTGCCGTATTGATATTAGGTGTTGGCGCCATCTTTAATGGTTTTAACGAAGGTGTGGAGTTTAGCGGAGGCCGCGGCTATATCGTTCATTTTGATAATGACAAACCCATTAAAATTGAAGACATCCGTAAAGATCTTGAAAAGACTTTTGGAGAAAACCCGGTTATTAAAACTATTGGTACAGATAACCAGCTTGACATTACCACTTCTTATCTTATCAATGACCCGGGTGAAACTGTTGACTCTGTAGTTAAAAGAAAACTTTTTGAAGGATTGAAAAATCATATTCCTGCTATCAGTTATGAAAAATTTGATGCAGACTATGAACTGGGTTCTAAAAAAGTATTACCTACAATTTCTGACGATTTAAAATCAGGCGCCAAGAAAGCAACCATCTTCTCCCTGTTGATTATTTCATTGTACATCTTTATCCGTTTCCGCGATTGGAGATATTCATTGGGTACTATTGTTGCCTTACTGCACGACGTACTTGTAACGCTGGCGGCATTTTCCTTCCTGAAAAATGTAGTTCCTTTCCCACTGGAAATGGATCAGCACTTTATTGCAGCCATACTTACCGTTATTGGTTTCTCCATGAACGATACGGTAATTGTATTTGACAGAATTCGTGAATACAGCCGTAATCTGAAAGGGGCAACCAAAGAAACAATTATCAACCGTGCCATCAATGATACCTTGAGCCGAACCATCATGACTTCAGTGACCGTCTTCTTAGTCATACTTATTCTATTCATCTTTGGCGGTGACGTAACAAGAGGTTTTGCTTTTGCCATGTTAATTGGTGTGGTTACCGGTTCATACTCATCCATCTTTGTGGCAGCGCCAATACTTGTTGACCTTGCAAGAAATAAACCATTGGGGGAAGCTGACCTTATTCACCATGATAAAAAGCCTGCGGCAAAAGCAGGATCTGGTAAAAGCTAATTGCTTATATTTTTAATAGCAAAGCCTCTGAAAAAAATCAGAGGCTTTTTTATTTGTATAACCACGCATAAGAATAACGGAAGAGAGCCGTAGGCTCGAAACATTTTATAACAACGGGTTTTAACCCGTTGAATAAAATCAGAATTTTAAGTTGAGTGCCATCGGCACGATTCATATTTGCATCATATTTTAATCACTATATGTGCCGTGCCGATGGCACTCTTTATCACATTTGTACTTTTTCAACGGACTAAAGTTCGTTGTTACAAAATGCACCGAGGCTACGCCTCTAAAACACCTTATTTTTAATAGTAAATCTTATACACCAAAGCTGGTACCGCAACCGCAGGTAGTACTTGCATTAGGATTTTTAAATGTGAAGCCGCGGTTGTTCAATCCTTCCTGCCAGTCAATTTCCATTCCAAACAAATACATTTCATGTGCTTTGTTCATGATGCAGCGGATAGATTCTATTTCAAAAACCTGGTCATTTTCTTCTTGATGATCAAATCCCATAATATAAGTCATGCCGGAACAGCCGCCACCTTTTACACCAACACGTAAAGACTGAGTGGCATCAAAATCTTCTTTTGCCATCAGCTTTCTTACTTCTTTAATTGCACCTTCGGTAAAAGAAACAGGGGTTGTTATTGTTACATCCATCTGGTTAATTTTATAAGCAAAAATAAAAACATAATCCGGAAGCAACTTACTAATTCGGAAAAGAAACCCATTTGCCTGTATTTTTGCCATATATAAAACCACAAATGGATAATCAAACTTTGAGCCTCATATTTTCAGCAGCAGCCCTTTTAATTTCTCTTGTCACATTTTTTTTATGGAATAATAACCGGCAGGTAAAAAAAATTCAGGAACCTTCATTCAGCATCCGGCCACTTCAGTTACAGGCTTATGAAAGATTGGTAGTATTAACAGAGAGAATTGCATTGCCCAATCTTGTAAGCCGGGCAAACCAGGCAGGCATGTCGGCCAAAGAAATGCAATTAGTTTTGTTAGAAAGCATCAAGCAGGAATTTGAATACAACAGCTCGCAACAGATTTATGTAAGTCCCGTAGCATGGCAGGCATTGAATAATCTGAAAGAACAAAATATGCTGATCATAAATCAGATTGCACAAACTCTGCCTGCAGATGCCAGGGGAATAGATTTGAATAAACGAATAATGGAAGTAATACTGGCGCAGGATAAAAATGCTTTACACAATATTGTTTTGGATGCTTTGAATTATGAAGCGAGGAAACTTATGAAATAGTCCGGCGTTTATAGTTTATTGTTTTTTGTTTCTGGCTTGTCCACAGAAGCTATTGCGCAGTCGGGTTTCTGGTTTTATTAATTTAATAAACTCCGATTTAAATAAATGAGCAAAAAAAAATATACTGATTCGGGAATTGAGATTAATCCTTTGTATAAGGAACCTGAAACTATAAACGATAAACCACAAACAGATTTGCCTGGCTCATTCCCCTTCACCCGCGGCATACAAACCGATATGTATCGTGGTAAATTATGGACGATGCGGCAGTATGCCGGCTTCAGTACAGCAGAAGAAAGCAATAAGCGTTATCATTATTTATTAAGCCAGGGTGTAAACGGATTGAGTGTTGCTTTTGATTTGCCAACACAAATTGGATACGACAGTGATCATGCTCTTGCAGAAGGTGAAGTTGGAAAAGTTGGCGTGGCCATAGACAGTATTGAGGACATTCAGGCTTTGTTCAAAGGAATAAAACTGGAAGACATCACCACTTCCATGACT
>JANOJO010000319.1:0-1739 GCA_031418795.1 Bacteroidota bacterium
ACTACTTTTTTTTATCCCTTTATTAAATGCATCCGAAATTCCGTTGTCCCTTTCGTGTATCCATTTCCTGTATGAAGGTTGCGGGTTCGATTGAAGCCATTTAAGAATATCATCATTGGTTGAGCCATCTATTATCAGGTGTTCATCCGGATGTATAGTTTGCTGATCTGCTGATGTGCATGTCCTGATCAACTCTTCGAGGTTATTAAAACAAATTGTAATTACAGATAAAGAAGTTGTCATAATAACTGCTGGTGCAATATTCTACTTCGTATTATTGCATTTTCAACTATGATGTATAAATAATTCAGCTCCGGATAACTTTATTTTGCAGCCGTCTTGTTTTTTTCCATTCAAAAAATAAACTGGTAACAAGAATCAATAACAGTACAATCCCCGCCATCATTGTTATTTTTCTGCCGGTGTAATATCCCCTGGGTTCAAACCTGAATTCAATGGCATGTTTGCCAGCTGGTACAGCCAGTCCACGCAGTGCATAGTTTGTTTTTACTATGGGCACTTCTTTATTATCAATAAATGCTTTCCAGCCGCTGGCATAAAATATTTCGCTGAATACTGCAAACTGATTGCTGGCAGACTGCGAAGTATAATTAATAATATCATTATCATTTTTATCAAGCTTTATCACAGCCCCACTGTCATACTGTGGCATGGAAGCAATGGAAGCCTTGTAAGATTCCAGTACAAATGCAGTATCCTTAGGATTAAAATTATCCAATGCCTTCATTTCTTCATCTGCATTTTTTACAAACACAATATGCTTTACAAACCAAACCGGCCCAAGTGCATCTGGATTTTTTTGTATGCCCTGTGTAACTCCTGTTCTTGTATCTTTTTGAATAAAATATTTTGTATTCAGCATATTCAACACCGGCAAGTTGGGTTGTTGCTTTCTTAACTGGCGTTCTATTAAATCCTGGTAAATGCGGAGTTTGGCTGCATGATAACCTCCGATGGAATTGAAATGATACGAAGTAACAGCATCGCTGAATGGATCACCACCAAAATTAAATACACGGAAATAAGTTTTATCAGCCAGTATTTCTTCATCTGCTTTTGCTATTTGAAATACGCCTTCGTTATCAGTTTTATCCTGGTAGTCATCACTGCTCAGGTATTTATTATCAATGGCTATTACATCAATAAAAGCAAAAACTGTAATGATAATAGATGCTGCCAATGAGTTCAATTTATTTATTACCAATAAAAGTATTGAGAAAGCAGCAACCAGTATAAAACCAAAACTGCGGAGAATATCACCCAGCATCAGCCCTTTTCTATCTTCTTTCAGCCCTTCAAAAAAAGAATTAACTGCACTATATGCCTGTGGTTGATTCATATCTCTTACCTGCTTCAAAGCAGAAGCATCATTTTCGGTTAAGAAATCCGCAGTTATATAAACACCAAGCAGCACAATGAATATGGCTGCTGTTGCTATCAGTCCTTTTTTTACCTGCCGCCAGATAGTTTTTTTATCAGCAGTCTCTATTATTTTATTTAAACACAGTACGGCTAAAAATGGCAAAAGCAATTGAGGAATAACTAATGCCATGGATGGCGCCCTGAATTTATTATATAAAGGGAAATTGTCAAACAGTTTTGAATTGAACCAGTTGAAATACGAACCCCAGGAAATCATGATGGTAAAAATGATAGCTGAAAATGCCCACCATTTATGTTTTCCATCCAGCACAAACATGGCGAGTATGGCAAGAAAA
>JANOJO010000320.1:0-4539 GCA_031418795.1 Bacteroidota bacterium
AGGTGATGCTGGAGATGGAGGTACAGAAACACCTTCTCTGGCCATGGCAGCTCCTCCATGTCGAAGTGGTGTTATTGTTATGATGGCATCGTTATGAATTCGTTTGCCAGTATTCTTACTTATACCACCATCTACTGTTGGTACTACTATACAAGAAAGATAAAGATGTTCAGGATTTTCATCTAATGATGCCTTCTGTGTAAAATAAATACGGATGCCGGATGCTCTGCGTTTCTCCGGGTCAAATTTTGCAAATTCAGTCATTGCCTGGTCTATATCTACACGGGGAATAAAAATTGATTTTGGTATATCGCCTGGTTTAAATCCAAGTTTTTCTTTTGCGTATCTAAGCCAGTTTTGAATCCAATGTGTGGCAGTTTCTCTTTTGATGGTGTTTAATAGTGGTCCCATAATATTTATTTTTTAGGTGAAGAAATATTGATTAGAAACTTAGTTCGTGAATATGATGTTCCAGGGTTTATTTATTCAAAAGGTAGAACTTGTTTGTAAAAAATAAAAATTTTAAATAAAATCACCTGCCAACTGGAAAATTATATTTGGGATAATGGTTCAGCTTTTCCGGTATAAAATAACTGAAGAAAGATGGGTGTGATTAGAGAAATAATACTTGTTTCTAAAAACAGGTAGTACTACCTGGCAGCAGGCTGCATAGTGATTCATATCCTGCTGATTGAAAATCATTGCCTCTTTACATGCAGTTATAGGAGAATAAATGCGTTTATTAAATAAGGGTTGCAGTTATTAAGTGTAAAATTTTTTTGTGCTGACTGTGTATTAATTTACTATCTTAATACAGTATTCATGCAGCAAAAAATCCGGCCCCCGCAAATTCTGTATTTATTCTTTCGTTCCCTATCTAACAAACAGTACCGGTTAAAAAATAAATTCTTCTTTGTCATTTTATATTCATGATAAAAATTAAAAAATATTTTCTTTTCCTGTTGCTCTGTTGTTTTTTGCAAGATGAATCGTCGGCACAAAATGCAAATAAGATAATTGACTCTTTGCTAAATGCTTTAAAAATAGCAAACACAGACATTACCAGGATTAAAAATTTAAATCACTTAAGCGAGCATTGCTACAGGACTGGCAGGTATGCTGAGGCAGAAAAATATGCAACCGAAGCCCGGGAGATTGCGATCAAAAACGAATTAAATGGAGCCGCCTTACTTGAAATAAAGAATGGAAAGGCCGCAGCAATCAGCAATATTGGAACTATTCGCCGCTACCAGGGTAAATTTTCAGAAGCACTACCATTTCATTTGGAATCATTAAAGATTTTTGAAGAGACCGGTAATAAAAATCGAATCGCTATGGCTCATATTAGTATCGGGAATGATTATCTGAGCGTTGGTAATTATGCTGAAGCGATGAATTGTTTCCGGGCTTGCTTAAAGATAAGTGAGGAGATCAGTAATAAACTGGGGATTTGTCTTGCCTATGGTGGCTTTGGTCTTATTGCTCAATTACAGGGTAATTATAGTGAATCGTTGCAACATAACATAGCTGCTTTAAAGCTCAGGGAAGAGATGGGGGATAAATTTGGTATAGCCAATACCTACAACAGTATTGCCGGGATAAATTACGGCCAGGGCAAATTAACGGAGGCATTAAAATATTTTGGAATGTCTCTCAAAATAAGACAGGAAATTGATGACAGGAGAGGTATGGCGAGTTCCTATAATAGTATCGGTGACGTTTATTTAAGCCAGGGTAATTATTTAGAAGCACTAAAAAATCAATTTTCCTCCTTAAAAATAAGAAGAGAGATTGACGATAATATTGGTGTCGCGTTTACCTCCAGCAGCATTGGACAGATCTATCAAAGCCAGGGCAATTATTCCGAAGCGTTAAATAATCACCAAGCTGCATTAAAAAGCAGGATGGAAGCTGGTGATAAAAGGGGGATTGCAATATCACACAATAATATTGGGCTTGCTTACCAGGCACAGGACAATTTCCCGGAAGCATTGAAGAATTATTTTTTATCAGTAGAATATGGTGAGGAGCTTGGAGATAAGAGAATTGTCAGTGCTGCCTACAACAATATTGGTGCTGTTTACAAAATACAGGGTAATTATACTTTAGCGTTCAATAATTTCAATTCATCCTTAAAGCTAAACGAGATTGTCGGCAATAAAAGCGGCATTATTGATTGTTGCAACAAACTGGGAGAGCTTTTATTGACGCAAGCGGGATCTGCAAATACAATGATTTCAAAACAGGGTTATGAAGCGGCCCTTAGCTACCTGGACAGGGCCATTTTGTTAGCTAAAGAAATCGGGGAAAAGGATAAGGAGAAAACTGCTTATCAAATTATCAGCAAGGTTTATGCTACTGAAAAAAATTATACAAAGGCTCTGGCATATCAAAATCTATATATAACATTGAAGGATTCGTTGATGAACAATGAAACCACCCGCAAACTTGAACAGCAAAGAACGCAATACGAAGTTGAGAAAGCTGTAGCTGTAGAAAAAGTGCAACAAGAAAAAGTATTTGCTGAACAAAAATTCCAAAACGATCAAAAATTAACTGAAGAAAATAGCAAACATCAATTGGAACTTGCCGAGGAGAAACTGGAAAAAGAAAAAGCAATTGAAATTGAAAAGCTGAAATATGAATTTACACTTGCTGAAGAAAGAACAGAACAGGAAAAGATAATAGCTGAACAAAAATTTGAAAATGAAAAAAATCTGGCTGATGAAAATGCTCAGCATCAACAGGCATTAGCATCAGAAAAAGCCGCTCAGCAGATAAAAGATGCTGAAGCAAAAGTGTTGCTTGAAAACGAAAAAGCAGAAAAGAAAAGAAGGTCAGAGTTGTACATTACTCTTTTGTCGATCCTGGGTCTTGTTTCCATATTTGTAATCATTCTGATCCGCCAGCGGAACTTGAAAAGAAGGGCTGTTGACAAAGCCGAAACCGGTCATAAGATGGCCGAACTGGAACTGCAAAGTTTAAGAGCACAACTCAATCCGCATTTCATGTTTAATTCTTTGAATGCTATCCAGGATTTAATATTAAAAGAAGACAATCATCGTTCGCATCTTTATTTGTCAAGGTTTTCAAAACTGCTGCGTATGATGCTTGACAATGCCAACCAGCCATTTGTTTCAGTAAAACATGAATTAGAATTTTTGGAACTTTATTTATCCCTGGAAAATCTTCGCTTACCGGACCTTCAGTTTACAATTGAAAAAGATGCGAGGGTGAATGCAGAAGAAAGAATGGTTCCTAATATGATGCTGCAACCTTATATTGAAAATGCCATCTGGCATGGCTTATCACATAAAAAAGGCGAAAAGAAGTTGGAGGTACGTATTCATGAGAATGGATCGGCCACAGAATTTGAAATTGAAGACAATGGAATTGGAAGAAAGAAAGCCACAGAAATAAAAGAGCTTTATCGCAAGGGGCATCTTTCAAAAGGAATGGAATTATTATCCAAACGTTTTAATCTTTTATCAAGCGAATATGGTGAAGCAATTCACACCTCAGTAATTGATTTGGAAAATAATGGTGAAGCTGCCGGTACCCTGGTAAAGATTGAAGTACCTTTTATTTTATCTGAAAAAGCCAAACGATTAGTACATGATACGAACCATCATAATTGATGATGAACCCTCGGCAGTAAGTGTTTTGACTACTCTTTTGCAAAAGCATTGCAGTAGTGATATTGATCTGCTTGCCACTTCCAATGATCCGGTAGAAGGGAAATTACTGATCGAGCAATTGTATCCCGATCTTGTTTTTATGGATATTGAAATGCCGGGCATGACAGGTGTTGATTTGGTAAAAAGTTTTAAGTCGCCGACATTCCGTGTTGTGTTTGTTACGGCTTATGATGCTTATGCTGTCGAGGCTTTCCGGGTCAGCGCAGTAGATTATTTATTAAAACCTGTGAGTTCAGAAGATGTTATAAAGACAGTTCAAAAAATAAAAGCAGATGTAAGAAACGAACTTGGGAAGCTAGCACAGCAATTACAAAACCTTGATAAGCTCCTGAATAATCATTCAGATAATTCTGAACAGAAAATCGGGATCGCCATGTCTGATAAGATTGTTTTTATCAACTTTAGCAACATCATTTACTGCGAGGCAAGCGGCCCTTACACTCATGTTTTTTTGATCGATGGTCAGAAACTGGTTTCATCAAAAGCATTAGGAGAGTTCGAGGCACAGCTCAGCGCTAATAAGTTTTTCCGCATCCATCATCACTATCTTATCAACCTTAATAAGGTAAAAGAATTTCAACGGCATGATGGAGGTTATGTAATAATGGAAAATAATAAAGAGTTGGAAGTATCACAACGCCGGCGAAAAGATTTTTTGGACGTGATACAGAATATTGTTGTATAATTTGAATTGCCAGGGAGACACGGAATTCACGGAGTAATAATTTCCGTGTTCCTCCGTGATATTAGCTATTCTTCCACTGCGCCATCTTCAAGCAAATTCAAAACAACCGAATCACCATTTTGCTTGAGAACAATGGTTTATGATGTAAATGTAACA